>QKDA01000066.1 GCA_003246765.1 Spirochaetales bacterium
AGCGAACCGGCGGAGCTTATCGCGGCGGAACAGGGGGAAAGGGATGACCCCGAGGCCATTCTCGCGTCCGACGGCCTTTACACCATAGGGCTCGACGCGGCGCGGCTCGGTACGGCAACCCTGGACCCCGAATTCAAGGAACTGGTCGACTCAGTCCTGCACTGACCCTTCGGCCCGGAGCCTCAAGAGCGCCCGGGCGATCTCGGCAAACCCCTCGCCATAACTTCCTTCTGAGACCCAAGCGGGCAACGACCCGATCCTGTCCAGCCACGCTTTGACGTTAGCTACCCCGCAGGCGTTGGGAAAGTGCCCGAACATGGGCTCGTCGTTGGGGGCGTCCCCGACGTAGAAAACCCGGTGCCGGTCATGACGGTCATCGTAGCCCTCGATCCGCGACAGGAAATTTATCGCCCCGTCCCGTTTATTGAAGGATCCTTTCCAGCAGTTCACGTGTATGGAACTCGGCTTGGCGATACACCCCTCTGCCTCAAAAATTCCCGTTATTTTCCGGATCTCTTCTTCCGTCAGGGGAGGCCGCACCCGTTCCGCGTGGTCGATGGCGCAATCGAAAAGCCTCAAGGGGTTATCCGCGGCGCTCCTGGCCCGGGGAACCGCGCTGAGGGCCGCGGCCATGGCGCGCCGGAGGGCGGGGTCGGTGTTCGGGGAGGTTCCGGGAAAAACCAGCTCTCCCCCGGGGTAATAGGCGACGGCGCCGTTTTCGGTGATGGCACCGCAGATCGGCCACTCCTGAAGGTGAACCATCCCCCATCCAGCGGACCTTCCCGTTACGGCTATCACCCGCAACCCCGCGGCGGAAAGATCGCAGAGGGCCTGGTATGCCTCGGGAACGAGCTTTCCGTCCCGGGTCATGGTATCGTCGACGTCGGTCAGGAACCACCGAATTTCCCGGGCCGCGTCGGCGGGAAATTCCGCTATCCTTCTCATTGCAGTACGGTGAGTATCGCGCATGGGGCCCAGTATGGGGAACGAAAGCGCGTAAGGTCAACCCCGGGAGGGGCGGGAAAACTAACGGCGGTGATGATGCCGGGCAACCCGCTCGTGGTCCGCCCTCAACAGATCCACGATCTCTTCGTCGGCGGGAGCGAAGAGGTAATCCCCCATCTCCCCCACCGATACCCAGCGGATCTCGTCGTGGTCGTGAAGGGTCATCTTGCCCCCGAGAAGAACCGCCCGCACGGCAATGAGGCGCACGACCTTGTCGCCGTAATCGTATATCGATTCGGCAAAGACCCCGCCGGTTTCCACGTGCACGTCCATTTCTTCCCGAAGTTCCCGGGCGGCGCATTCCTCGGCGGTTTCCCCGGGCTCTATCTTTCCTCCGGGAAATTCCCAGTATCCCCCCAGGCTTATCTCGCCCTTCCGGCGGGCTATGAGTATTCTGCCTTCCCGGTTTTCGATTACCGCCGCCGCCACGTCTACCATACCGTGAGTATATGACGCTATCCCTCGGATTGTCAAAAACGAAGAGTGCCGGTATGCTTGCTCCCATGAAACACACAGCCCGGCTCGTCGTCCGCAGTTATGAACTGGACGCGAACAATCACGTGAACAACTCGATTTACCTGCAATACCTGGAATACGCCCGAATGGAATACCTGAGGGCCATAGGTTTCGACTATCATGCCTTTTTCGAGGCGGGGTACGCCCTCTTCGTTACCCGGGTGGACATTCGCTACCGGGTGCCGGCCTGTCTCTTTGACGAGCTTGAGATCGAGGTATGCCCCCTGAAAACGGGGAAGCTCTCGGGCACCTTCCAACAGCTAGTGAAAAACCAGCGCGGAGATTTGTGCGCCGAGGCGGAGGTAAGCTGGGGCTGCGTGGACCACTCGGGAAAGCCCGCCAGGATCCCCGAGGAATTCATGCTGAAGGGTCTTTCCCCCGAAACGAACTAGGCCGAGGCGAGGCTAGCCCCGAGACCCCACCGCCGCAGCGAAGGGAAGCGCATCGACCGCGTCTACCGTATCCAGGGACCATTCCCCCGCGGTATCCCGGGCAGTCCTGGCGGCGCCCAAAACGTCCTGAGGCCTGTGGGCGTCGGAATTGCATATCAGGGTGGCCCCCATAGAAGCGGCCAACTCGAAAAACTCCCTCACGGGATAGGGGGCGCGCCTGCCCCGATGGCTGTCCACCTGGGGCTTGGTAAGGCCAAGACCGTTGATCTCCAGGGGAAGGCCCCCGTCGATCGCGGCGGAGATAATATCCCTTGAGGCAGAACGAATATCCTGAGTCCAGCTCGTGAACCCCGCCAAAAAGATGTCGGGATGCGCCACGAAATCGAAAAGCCCGCTGCCGATCCCTTCCAACGTGAGGTCCACGTACGCCCTCAGGTGCCGAGAGTCGGCGACCTCGGGAATATACTCGAATTCTCTCCCGATTCGTACCCAATGGGAACCGTACGCGAGGTACTCCGCCCCGGTTTCGGCGCGCAGAAAATCACGGTACCAGCTCTCGTAGTCGGGATGCCATTCGCACTCAAACCCCCAGAAGACCGGGAAGGGGGCCTCTTTTCGGGCCTCCTCGACCTGAAGCCGGTAGAGAGGAACCTGGGCTACCGTCATTCGGCTTCCCTGCCAGGTAGCGTCGGGATAGGGACAGTGGTCGGATATACCGAGAGCCGAACAGCCCTCGTCCCGCGCGACAGCGACGTAGTCCGCCGGGGTGCCCGAAGCGTGGCGGCACAGATAGGTATGGGTATGGAAACTGCTGATATTCACGGCGAGATGATAGCGCACTATCCCGGCCGGGCTCAAGCGTCCCGGAAGGGACTTTTCACGAAAGGAAGGGTAAAACCTCTTTCCGTTCCGGTATGGAGGGTACGGCGCCGGGGCGGGTAACGCATATCCCCGAGGCCGCGGCGGCTTCCCTAAGGGCGAGCTGAGGGGAATCCCCCCGGAGCCGGGCGGCGATGAAATAACCCGTAAAGGTATCCCCGGCGGCGGTGGTATCCACCGGCTTTACCCTCGCGGCGGCAACCATCAGGACCTGCGGTTTATCGGCGCTTTCGGAATCGCCGCCGGGGGGCGTTAGCGGCCCGGCGGGACGCCAGAGAGCCCCGTCGGCGCCGAGGGTCAGGAGGACTTCCGCCCCGGGGAACCGCTCGGCCAGGGCATCGATGAGCTGGTTTCCGTTCTGGGACGGCCTCCCCGAAAGAAGGGCCGCCTCGGAGCGGTTCACCACGAGACAATGAACCAGGTGGAGGGGAAGCTCCAGCAGGGAAGAGTCCGCCGGGGAGGGGTTAAGGTAAACGCGAAGGCCCTTGTCCCGGGCCAGGGTAATGGCAGCCGCCAGGGACGAAATCTCGTTCTGAAGGAGGAGCGCGTCCCCTGCTCCCCAGCCCTCGAGCATTGCCCCGATTTCCGCGGGGGAAATGTCCCGGTTAGCCCCGCCGTACACGATGATGCAGTTCTCGCCCTCGCGGTCCACCTGTATCACCGCGCGCCCCGTGGGGGTTTCTCCGCGGCCGACCCGGGCAACGTCTACCCCGGCCTCCGCGAGCGGCCCGAGGGCAGCCTCCCCGTCGGGGCCGATCTTTCCGGCAAAGGAAACGGCGGCCCCCGCCCGGGCCAGGGCAATGGCCTGATTGTTTCCCTTTCCTCCGAGATAGCGGCGGTAGGAAAGGCTCGAAACGGTTTCGCCGGGAGAGACGATGGTATCTACCGAAAAAACCTCGTCCAGATTGATAGAGCCGAGAACCAGGATCCGGGAGGGGGAACTACTCATTCTTTAGGTAGAGCTGCATGAGCATGACGAAGGAATAGATCTGTTTATACACCTCTACGACCCATTCCTTGATGGGTCTCTCGGAGTTGATCTCAAGTTCCTTCCAGTTCGAAATGAGCCCGTGGGGGGTCTTTTCGTAATCTTCCAGGATATTCTTAAGGTTTCTGGCAATAACGATGAGGTGCTGGGTCCCGGTAGAAAGGAATTTCAGGGCCCGATCGTTTATGTCCTTGAGCTGGGTGCGCAGCTGCTTTACCACTTCCTTGTCCCGGTCCGCCCTGGAAAGCATGGTCCTCAGCTTGGCTCCCATCTCGTCATCCTCCGCGAGGCTGTCGTCGAAGAGGGTAATCTGGTCCGATAGCTCCAGGAGCTCGTGAAAGCTCCCGGAATAACCCGTGGAAAGGGTGGATATGGTCCACTTTCCCCGGACAAGGAAAAGGTCCGTCAGGGCGCGGATATCCCGCTTAAAGTAGTCTATGAGGAAGGCCTTCATGTAGTTGAGTTCCTCAACGTACAAGAAGCCCCCAAGCATCTTCTTCTCGAAGGCCGCGTTGGAGCGCTCGGCGTAATTCTTCAGCCTTACGATGGATTCGGTGCCGAAAATTTTCTGGAGCAGTTCGTTAACCTTGGCGTTCTTGTTGTCCTGCTGAATCTGCTGGACCGTCATCTCGGTCTGGGTCTTCATCTTCTGGATATAGGTATCCACAATGCGGTCGGAAACGGCAATGGGCTTGACGGTATAGCCCGGCTCCTTGCCCAGGTGCCGAATGACCTGCTCGAGGTAGCCGGACCGCTTAAGCTCGCCCAGGGCATTGATAAGCTTGTTCCAGGAGCCTATGGCCACGGGCTCCACCTCGCGGAATTCCTTCACGAAAGAGAAGATGCGCGGCCATTCCGCGTCCAAGGGGAGCGAATAGGCCACCGCGGCGAAATCCTTGAGGTCCTCCAGAACGTATTCCCCGCGGATCGCCTCATACTTCGGGGTATAGGTGAAGGTCCGCTCCGGGATCCCGGAATCGAATTTTTTAAGGAGAAAGAGATAGTCGAAGGAAACGAAATTGACCATGAGCTGGAGCTGGGAATAGAAGGTATCGATTTTCTTTATCTTTTCCCCGTCAAAGTCCGCCATGAAGGCGCCTAGCTCGTCTTTGACCTGCAGGCCCAACTCCTTTGGGGAGGTATTCGAGGCCCTTTCCTTTACCGCCTCTTCGGTGAGCCGGTCCTTGAGCTTAACCTGATTTGAGGAGAGGGACATTTCCACGAGAATATTCTTGAGAACCACGGAATTTCCCGCATTCGCGAGTATTACCTGGGCCGCCCCGATTACCTTGTAGATTTCGTAAAAGAATTTTCCCATGCCGGGAAGGGCTTCCTCGGTATGGGGTTTGTACCATTTATACTTGCTTTTCGAAAGTTCTTTGGCGATAGCCTTGAGCTGACGGCGTTTTTCTACCTCCGGATCAGAGGAGGAGAAGAACATTCCTAGTATCCGGTCAAAAAAGCCGCCTAATTCCGCCGACATATTTCTACTATGGGCCAAAAACGTTGAGCTGTCAATAAAACCCAGGTTGTGAAATATATCACAACAATCGAACCATTTTTATTGACAATGATGATGCCCCGGGGGTATACTTACGGTGAAATTATTCACAACCTGTTTCAAGGAGGAAACCATGGGAATTCCCAAACCCGCAGCGGAACGGCTTGCACGCCTCATGCAGCTCCTGGAACAGCGAAAGGATAGGGAATCGCCGGTTTCATCGGCGGAACTGGAATATATCACCGGCTGGCCGAGCCACACCATCCGCAAGGATATCTCCTTTCTCGCCGCGGGAAACGACATATCCACCCCCGCGGGATATAACCCCGCCCGGCTCGCGCAAGCCATCAACGGGGCCCTGGGGTTCGCCCGGGCCACCCACAACTGCTGCGTGGTAGGGCTCGGCCGAATGGGCTCCGCATTCCTGGAGTACGGTGGGTTTCATGACAGCCTGTTTACCCTTTGCGCGGGCTTCGATTCCAACGTCAACCGGGTGGAGATTCTCCGTGCGGACATTCCCCTCTATCCGGCCTTCAAGATGAAGGAAATAATCCCGAGACTCGACATCACCTACGCGCTGCTCGCGGTACCGCCGGATCAGGCGAGGCAGACCGCCCTGAGGCTCGCGGAGTGCGGCATCCGGGGAATCGTCAACTTCACCCCGGTGATGCTCTCGGTTCCTCCCGGGGTTGAGGTGGAACAGGTTTCGGTTCTCGACGCCCTCGGCGCCCTGGCAGCCCGGCTCGCGGTCGGGGATAAAACGTGAAGATTCGGGGTATCTCCCCGATACGATAGAAAGGAGCAAGACATGAAAAGAGTGTACAATTTCTCCGCGGGGCCCTCGATGCTTCCCCAGACGGTTCTCGAGCGCGCCGCCGCCGAGATGCTCGACTACAAGGGCACCGGACAGTCGGTGATGGAGATGAGTCACCGCTCCAAGGCCTACAAGCCGATAATCGAGGAAACCGAAGCCCTCATCCGCGAGCTCATGGGCATTCCCGACAACTACAAGGTGCTCTTCCTCCAGGGAGGCGCCAGCCTCCAGTTCGCCATGATTCCCATGAACCTGAAAAAGAAGGGGAAGATCGCGATCGTGGACACCGGCGTGTGGTCCGACAAGGCCATCAAGGAAGCGAAAAAGTGGATGCAGGTAGACGTGATCGCCTCTTCCAAGGACACCGCCTACGACCGAATCCCGAAGGTCGAAAAGGTGAGCGGCGACTATGACTATGTCCACATAACGCTGAACAACACCATCGTGGGTACCGCCTGGGAGACCCTCCCCGACACCGGAGACATCCCCCTCGTGGCGGACGCCTCCTCGAACATCCTCTGCGGGCCCCTGGACGTGTCGAAATTCGGCATCATCTACGCGGGAGCCCAGAAAAACCTCGCTCCTGCGGGGGTAACCCTGGTAATAATCCGGGACGACCTTATCCGGGAGGACCTTCCGGCGGAGGTGCCCACCATGCTCCGCTTCGCGACCCACGCCGCCGAGGGTTCGATGTACAACACGCCGCCCTGCTACTCCATCTACATGATGGGCCTCGTCCTCCAGTGGGTGAAGGACCTCGGGGGCGCCGAGGGAATCGGCCGTCTCAACCGCGAAAAGGCGGCGGTTCTCTACGATTATCTCGACTCCAGCGGCTACTTCCGGGCCACCGCCCAAAAGGGAAGCCGCTCCCTCATGAATATCCCCTTCCTGACCGCCGTGTCGGACCCCGAAAAGGCGGAGGCGATCAACAAGAAATTCGTCGCCGAGGCTGAGAAGGCAGGGCTGGTGAACCTCGCGGGCCACAGGCTCGTGGGGGGTATGCGGGCATCGATTTACAACGCCATGCCCAAGGAAGGGGTAGAGGCGCTGGTGGCGTTCATGAAGAAATTCGAAGCCGAGAACAAGTAAGGAAGGAACCATGTACAGGATTCAAACCCTCAACAAAATCGCCCCCGAAGGGCTCGCCCTTTTCCCGAGGGACAGCTACGAGATCGCCAGCGAAATTCTCTATGCCGACGCGATCCTCGTGCGCTCCGCGGAGATGCACGACCTGACCCTGCCCGCCACGGTCAAGGCCGTGGCCCGCGCCGGCGCCGGGGTGAACAATATCCCCATCGCGAAATATACCGACCAGGGCATCGTCGTGTTCAATACCCCCGGGGCCAACGCCAACGCGGTTAAGGAACTGGTATTAGCGGCGCTCCTGTTTTCGAGCAGGCCCGTGCACAAAGCCGCCGGGTGGGCCAAGGGCCTCATCGGTAAGGGCGACGAGATTCCCGAACTCGCGGAAAAGGGCAAGTCCCAGTTCGTGGGGCCGGAAATCAAGGGAAAAACCCTCGGGGTTATCGGGCTCGGGGCGATCGGGGCCATGGTAGCCAACGACGCGGTGGGACTCGGCATGAACGTCATCGGCTACGATCCCTTTATATCGGTGGACGCCGCCTGGTCCCTTTCCCGGGCGGTCACCAAGGCGGAAAGCCTTGACGCCCTTCTCGCCAAATCCGACTACGTTACGGTCCACGTGCCCCAAACCAACGACACCAAGGGCTTTCTCAACGCGGACAAGCTGCGCATCCTCAAAAAGGGCGCCCGGGTCATCAACTTTGCCCGGGGAGGGCTCGTCAACAACGCCGACATGATCCAGGCCATCGCCGACGGGAAAGTGGCCTGCTACGTGACAGACTTCGCCGACGAGGAGCTCCTCAAGACCGACGGGGTTATCTGCCTTCCCCACCTCGGGGCCTCCACCCCCGAGGCGGAAGACAACTGCGCCTTCATGGCGGTGAACCAGCTCAAGGATTTCCTGGAGAACGGCAACATCGTGAACTCCGTGAACTTCCCGAAGAGCAAGATCGACGAGCCAATCCCGGCGAACGGCGCACGGCTCTGCATCTCCAACCGAAACGTACCGAACATGATCGGGCAGATCACGAGCATTCTCGCGGCGGCGAAGCTCAATATCTCCTCCATGACGAACCAGAACAGGGCAGACGTGGCATACAACCTCATCGACGTGGACGACAGGGTGGCGGATACCGTCGTTGAGAGCCTGAAGGCCATAGACGGGGTCATTGCCGTACGGGTGATCGAGGGGACGAAAAACGGCGCGATTCCCGCGGCGGAAGAGTAAATCCCAGGCGGGAAACAGCGTCCCGGCTCGTTTTTCGGGCGGAGGCCTTCGGGCTTCCGCCCCTTTTTTTTATGCCCCAATTGTAAAAAAGTGAGTCTATTTACGCCCCAAAACGAAGGGTATGCTTGATTAACTCCATTTCCGTCGTTATATTCTACCAATCATCTTTGAAAACTTTGGAGTATTTCGCAAATGATACAGAATAACACGGTTAACTTCCTGTATCCCAAAAAAATCCTGCTCTCGGTTTTCA
>QKDA01000008.1 GCA_003246765.1 Spirochaetales bacterium
GGGGCGGCGGGAGACATAGAGGCGGCCATGAAGGGGCAGCGCTCCGCCCTGGGAGAGCTCGAGGCCTTCACCGAAAAACTGGAAGACATGATCTCCCGAAACGCCCGAATCACCCGCCGGCTGGCCTCCCTTTTCGGGTAGGGGACAGACCTAGAACCGAAGCGCCGCCCGGGCCTCCAGGGATCCCCTGGTATAGCCCGATCCCGCGCCGGAAGAGGAAAACTCACCCTCCCCATCCCCCATGTCCAGGAAAACCCTCCCGGTGAGGGTAACCTTCATGCCCTGAAAGGGCTCATGGGTGAGGGTAAGGGCAGGGGCCATGGAGCCGTCCTCGAGATTCCCCAGCGCCGAAAGGCCTATGTTCGTGTAGTCGTCCCACTGCCAGGAAGCGGTGGAAAAAAGGTACTGCCGGCCGCCCAGGGCCGCGGTCCCGTTGATTCCCTCCGCCCCGGGGCCGTTCCAAAGGTACTGCGCCAACAGATAGAGCTTGGCGTCGAAGGCGGACCAGTCCGCGCTAAGGGCGCAGCTTACGCTTTCCCCAAAACCGGCGTCCCGGCGCTCGTCGGTCCACAGGGCCTCCAGGGTGAAGGCCGCCCCGGCCTCGGCCTTCAGGGAAAGGCCCGCGTACTGGTCTCCCCGGCGGCCGAAGGTCTCCGGAAGCCTGAGGAAGTAGACCGGCTGCACGCTCAGGCGGCTCGCGTTAAGGTCGCCGGACAGCCCAAGGAGGGGCCGCGGGGAGGATTCGCCTTCCTCTCCGGAACGGGACGCAGCGAATGCCCTGAGTTTCGCCGTGGCCGCGGGATACGCCGTCAATGCGGCTCCGAGGACGCCCCGGGGCCTCGCGTCGGGGAAGAGGGGATTCGGCGGGTTGATCACGTCGGTGGGACGGAAGGCGGGGGCATAGCCGAAGGCCATGCGCATGAGTCCCGCGTCGAGATCCGCCGACTCGCCGCGAAGGGTGAGGTAAAGCCTCTCCACCTCGGCTGATACGGAAAGATTCGTCCGGAGGGCGTCGGGGTCCGCCCCGCCGTAAGCGGCGAGGTTTACCGTCGGCTCCGGCGCGTCGGCGCTCCAGGCAAGCAGGTTGAAGGACCCGTTAACCGTTCCCTTCTCGCCCGCGGCGGCCCTGAAGCGAAGGTTCGCCCCCTGGGAAAAGCGCCAGGCCGAGGAGGACTCCCCCTGGGAGAGGGAGGGGTCCAGGGCTGCGGCGTAGAGGCCGCTTTCCAGGGTGCCTGAAAGGACTGGTTCCTCTCCGAAGGCGGGGAGCGCCAAGGCCGCCGCGGCCCACAGAACGCCGGCCAGGCGCGCCGTTGGGCGGGCCAGGCACGCGGAAGCAAGGTTCCCCCTCATCGCTCTAGGTTCCGCATGCTGAAGACCGAATCGGGAATGGATATGTCCAATTCCACGTCCTTCATGGTAAAGACCGTCCTCGAGTCCTTCCGGAGGAGGTCGCGCATCTCGCTCTCCATGGGAAACCGCCTTCCGCCGACGGTTTCGGCCCTAAGGAGCCGGTATTCCTTCAGCTTCGCCCCGGACAGGGCATAGAGTTCGTACTTGACCATATCCCCGGTTTCCACCGATACCCACAGGCGCATTTTCTGGTAGCTTTCGGTTTTCTTCCGGGCCTGGAGATCCACCACCCGGCAGGCAACGCCGTCCACGTCCTCGGTTCCCGCGAGGGCGGCGGTGTACCGTTCCCCCAGGGTCCGGTTCTCGACGGTGTCCTCGTAGGAAAGGTCCGAGCCCATCATGGACTCCTTCAGGAGGTGCCCCGAAATCAGCATGGTCTGCTCCGTGTCGGGGGAATAGACGTAGAGGCGGCCATCCTTCTTGAGGTACTTGGTGCCCCGGTCCTCGGGATTGGTGAACTCCACGTAGCTGTCGTCGTTGGCCCTGGTCCAGGCCTCGAAGGTCTTCTCGAATCTCTTTCCCTTGTACTCGATCGTCATGACCCCCACGTAGCGGATGGAGCGGTAAACCTCGTTACGGTCGACCATGGCGACGATCTCGTCGGCGGTGGCGTTCTCGGAAATTGCCGGCGCGGCGGCGGCCAGGGCCGGCAAGAGGGCAAGCGCCGCGGCCAGGGCGAATAGGCGGAGCCGTCCGGGGGCCCGGGGGGTACGGAAGGCGAAGGAAGGCGATGTATCCTGCTTGACTATGTTCATCCTTAACTCCTTATCGTTATTAGCTTACCGCCTCAGGGCCTCGACGGGCTCGATGAAGGCGCTTTTGAGGGACGGAAAGAGGGTGCACGCGGAAGAGACGAGGACGCCGAAGGCGAAGCCCTCCGCCACGGAACGAAGGCTGAAATCGGTGTAGAGGGTTCCCGCCATGGGAAGGTCCTTCATGCCCCCGCCCATGATGGCGTTCACGTCGAAGGGATACAGGGACCCGAGCCACGAAACCAGGGCGCCGACGGCGGCCCCCGCGAGGGACCCGAGGACGCTCAGGAACACCGCCTCGAGAAAGAATACCCCCACGATCTCCGCGCGGGTCATTCCGAGGGCCCCCATCATCCCGATCTCCTTGATCCTCTCGTGGATCACCATGAGGATGGTGTTGATGATGAGAAAGCTCGCCACGATCTGAAAAACCAGGAAGACCGCCACGAAGAGGAAGGTCATGCTCGACCACATGGCCACCCAGTAGTTGTCCGCCCACTCCCGGACCACGTCGTCCCCGGGGCTTCCCGGGACCGCCGCGAGGACGCCGCGAAGTTCCGAGCGGACCCTGGAGGCCTCCGAGGGGCGGTCCAGGAAGAGGGCAAGCTGCTGGATGCCCCCGTCCATGCCGAGCACCCGGGAGAGCCGGTTCACGTCGGCGAGAATGTAGGATTCGTCCGCGTTCCGGTAGTCGAAGGAGAAAATGCCGGTGACCTCGGGGCTCCAGAACTTGTCCGAGAATTCCGCCGAGACCGTCTTAAGGGGAATTCGGTCGCCGATCCTCAAGCCCGCCTTTTTCGCGAAGGCGGCCCCCACGGCGCACTCGTTCTTGCCCGGCTCGGGGAAGCGGCCTTCCAGGAGCCCGTCGCCGCGCTTGGTGATGTTCATGGGATGCGACGCCGTTTCCGCCTCTATGTCGAGTCCCCAGAGCACGGCGTGCTTGACGGTGCTGTCGAAGAGGGTGGCGTAGGCGGTTATCCGCGGCAGGGCCGCCTCTACCCCGGGAATGGCGGCCGCCGCGGCCAAGAGAGCCGCGCCGTCACGAGTGTCCGCCAGGGGATACTGCACGGGGTAATACTCCCGGTCCTGGTCGTACCGGGCGGAGACCGCGGAGACGTCGCCTGAATCGAAGACCCGCACCACCTCGCCGATGCTCTTGAACATCCCGTCCATCCAGCTGGTCATGAATATATTGAAGAATACCGCGATACCCACGGCGGTTACCGAAAGGGCCGTCCGGCGCCGGTTGCGGCCCACGTTTCGCCAGGCCACGGTGGCCAGCGCGCCGGCCCCGCCGGTCTTGCCCCTTTTCACTCTTGCGTCCATGGTCGTTTCCATCCTTTCCCCCTCACTCGAACCGGAGGCTTTCGGTCACGGGCATCGAAAGGGCCCGCAGGGTCGGCGGCACCGCCATGAGTCCCGAGATAATCGAGGCCCCGGCGAAGGTATAGGCCACGGTGGGGAAATTCCAGGCGGAACGGAAATAGGTGGCCACGCGGTAGCCGATATCCCCGTTCATGGCCTCGGTCATGGCGGAGTAGTCCACCCCCACGAGGACCATGGGTACGTTCAGGAGGCAGCCCAGCGCGGCCCCGAGGGCGCTCCCGATAAGGCCGATGAGGGTGGCTTCGGTTACGTAGGTCAGCAGAAGCTGGCGGTCGGTCATTCCCAGGGCCCGGAGCATGCCGATTTCCTTGGTCCGCTCCAGGATCGCCATGAGCATGGTATTCGCAATGCCGATGAAGGAGAGCACGAATAGGAAGAAGATCATGAGGCGGCTGGAAACCTGGTCGCCCGCGGCGGCGGCGAAATAGTCGGGCACGTAGTCCTTCCAGGAGCGGACCGACAGTTCAGGGTCCAGGGAGAGATTCATCCCCGCAAGCCCCCGTTCCAGGGCGCTCCGCACCGCCTGGGGGGATTCCGCCGCCCCCGGAAGGCCTTCGTCCCGGGCGGCGGCGGATCGCACGAGTATCTCCGTTACCGCCCCCGAGAGGGCGAGGCCCGAATCGTCCTGGAGGGAGTCCAGGGGAATCCACGCGACGTTTCCGTTCAGGGCGGGATTGGGGGCATTGAGCACCCCCACTACCACCGCGTCGATAAGCTGGTTCACGTGCCGTACCGCCTGGGGATAGCCGAGGTCCAAAAGGACCCGCAGGGCCCGGGAGCCCGCGCTGCCGGATTCCCCCGAAAGCCCGCCGCCCGGGGAGGCAACGCCCTCCCGGAGCCGATAGATTTCCCCCTCGCCGTCTTTTTCGTAGGCCGCGGCGAGGGCGGCCGCCCCTTCCTCCCCGGCCTGGCTCAGAAGGTCCCCCTCGAAGCGGGAGGCGTCGATGCTTTCGGGCAGTTCCGCCGTATCGATGGTGGTGGCGATTCTCACGTCGTTTCTCCCCGAGTCGGCGAGGAGCTTCCAGAACCGGTCCCGTTCCGCCTCCGTTACGTCGGGCCTCAAGACGAGGCGGTCCTCAAGGATGGCCTGGTCAACCTTCGGCGCGAAGGCCCCGCCCGACTTGGGCGCCCCGCCCCAGGGCACGTAAAGGGAACGGATGAAGGCGGCGTCCTCCCCGGAGGGGGCCAGGGAAAGGAGTTCCTCGAACTCCGCGCTCTGGCAGCGGCCGGGAATGCCCACCCTAAGCTTTTCCGCCGCCAGGGTGCCGAGGAGGATCTCCTGCCGTCCGCCCCGTATCATCCGGCCCGACTCGACGTACTCGGGATACCGAAGCATCGCCTCGTCCCGGCCGGGGTCCACGGCGTTAATGACCACGGGGGCGGAGCCGGAGAGCGAATACATGGTGCCCGCGAACACGAATCGGGGGGCCGCGCGGAATCCCGCCGTTTCCAGAGCCTTGGCCAGGGGTTCCCAGCCGGAAAAGCTCTCGTACATGGGGAGGTCTTCCTCCCGCTGGAAGTAGGCTTCCTTTTGGACCTTCACCGCCCCGGTCTCGTAGTTCACGATGTTGCGCCGGGAATCGAGGTTCATTCCCAGGAGCCAGGCGTCCATGAAGATATAGAGGGCGGCGCTCACCGCCACGGCAATGACCGTTATGACCGTCTTTACCCGGTGCCTCGCGAGGTTTTTCGCCGCCATTCCGGCGAGGGTCAAGAATCCGTCGCCCCTCATTTTACGGCCTCCTCCACGATTTTACCGTCCCGGAGGGACACGAGGCGGCGGGCGTATTCCATGACCAGGGAGTCATGGGTGGAAAAGACGAAGGTGGTCTCCCCGGCACGGTTGAGGGACAGCATGAGGTCGAGGATTTCCCGGGCGGTCACCGAGTCCAGATTGGCCGTGGGCTCGTCCGCCAGGATAAGTTCCGGTCTCTTCGCCAGGGCCCGGGCAATGGCCACCCGCTGCTGCTGGCCCCCGGACATTTCCTTGGGCCTTCGGTCGCCCATGTCCGCGAGCCCTACCCTCTTCAGGGCCTCCAGGGCGGTTTTCCTCGCCGAGTCCCGGCTCTCACCGAGGAGTACCAGGGGAAAGGAGACGTTCTCCGCCGCGGTGAGTACCGGAATGAGGTTGTAGGCCTGGAAGATGAAGCCGATGGTTCGACGCCTCAGGAGGGCGAGTTCGTCCCGCTTCAGGGTCGCCACGTCGGAGCCGCACACGGAAATGGAACCCGAGGTGGGGGTGTCGAGGCAGCCCACCAGGTGGAGCAGGGTCGACTTGCCGCTTCCCGAGGGGCCCGCGACGGCGGTGAACTCGCCTTCCCCCACGGCTATGCTCACGCCCCTGAGGGCGTTCACCGTGATGCCGTTGAGCTGGTAATCCTTAACGAGGTTCGAGGTCTCGATGACGTTCATTTTCCTTCCTCCCCCGGGCCCTCGGCCCGTTCCTTCCGGTTCAGTTTCGCGAGGGCCTCAAGGCCGAACACGTCGGTTTCGCCGATTTTGTCGGCTATCGAATTGGGCACGAGCAGCATGGAATTTCCCGCCGCGAGGCCCTCGTTGAGCACCGCCAGGTTCTTCAGGGCCATGGCGGTGGGCTTCTCGTCGTACATGCGGGCGGCCTCGGCATAGCGCCTGGCCACCTCCACCTCCGCCTCCGCCAGGAGCACCCGGGCCCGCTTTTCCCGTTCCGCCTGGGCTACCCGGCTAAGGGACACCTGCAGGCTCTCGGGAATCTGGATGTCCGTGATCTCGATGTGCTGCACCGTGATGCCCCAGTCGGTAGTCTTGCAGTCCACCTCGGAGCGGATCGCCTCCTCGATCTTCTCGTTGTTCTCGAGAAAGACAGAAAGGTCGCTTCGGCTCACGGCGCTCCTCAGGGCGGTCTTGGCGGAAAGGATCACCGCGTCCCGGTAGTCCTCCACCTCGCAAATGGCCTTCTCCGCGTCCCACACGAGCCAAAAGCACAGGGCGTCCACGGTCACCGTGACGGAGTCCCGGGTCAGGGTGGTTTCCGCGGTAAAATCGCTCACCCGAATGCGCAGGTCCACCGTCTGGGCCACCCGGTCCGCGAAGGGCACCAGGAAGAAGAGACCCGGCCCCCGGACCCGGTGGAATTTCCCGAACCGGAGCACGATGGCCCGCTCCCACTCCTCCATCTTCTGGATCGAGGGAACGACGAGGGCCCCGGTGACCACGAAGGCGATGGGAAGCACCGTGGAAAACTCGGGCACCGAGAAAACCGCCAATACCAGGGGAGGCAGGAGGGCCAGGGAAAAGAGCCACCGGGGAAGGAAGACCATGAGGGCGAGCACGATCAGGGGCGCCCCGAGGTACACCGAGACCGCGAGCCAGCCCGGGCGGCCCTCGAGGCCGAAGAGCCAGGCGAGGCCGGTGACGAGCACGAAGGCGAAGACCACCACCCCCTCGGGGGTGATGCGGTAGTCCTTGCGGGACTCCCTGAAGGAGCTCTCCTTAACCAGGGGGGCCTTGGCGGCGCCCCGCTTTCCGATAAACCACATAGTCACTCCTTTTTCTCAAACAGCCCGCACACGTCCTGCCGGGGGACCCCGAGGGCCGCCAGGTCCCGGAGACAGCGCTCGACGATCTCTTCGATCCTGCCGGCCAGATCCTGGCTCTCGAGCCTGGAACCAACCCCTTCGGCGACGTAGGTTCCGCTCCCTACCTGGGTGGTTACCACCCCGCGGGATTCCAATTCCCCGTAGGCCTTGGCTATGGTGTTCGGATTCATCTTCAACTCGATCGCCAGGGACCGTATGGTGGGGAGCTTGTCCCCGGGCTTCAGCCCGCCGGAATGCACCGCCCGCTCGATGCCCTCGATGATCTGCCGGTAGAAGGGCACCCCCGAGGCGGGATTGAGATGAATCGTCAGCCGAGGCTCGCTACTTGTATTACTCATCTAGTACAAATCTAAATTGTACTAGTACAAATTGTCAAGGGTATGCCAAAAAAAAACAGCCTTTCCCGAAAAAATTTGACCTTTCCCCCTTCCGTCAGTATAGAGTAGAGGAAAGGAGCCTTCAAAAATGTTCGACTCACTGCTTTCGCTTAACCCGGTTCTGCTTGCCCTCTTCGCGGGGCTCTTCACCTGGGGCCTGACCGCCCTCGGGGCGGCCCTGGTTTTCTTTTTCAAGACCATCAACCAAAAAATCCTGAACGCCATGCTCGGCTTCGCCTCGGGCATAATGATTGCCGCGAGCTTTTGGTCCCTCCTGAATCCCGCCATCGCCATGGCGGAGGAGATGGGTGCCAACCCCCTGATCCCGGCGGTCTTCGGGTTTCTCGGGGGCGGCCTCTTCCTCTACCTCGTTGACCGACTCCTGCCCCACCTTCATATGGGCCTGGACCGCAGCAAGGCGGAGGGAATCAAGACCTCCTGGCAGCGGAGCATCCTTCTGGTGATGGCGATTACCCTCCACAACATTCCCGAGGGCCTTGCCGTGGGAGTGGCCTTCGGCGCCCTGGGAACAGCCCTCACCGCCGCGGGGGCCTCAGGGGGCGCCGCCGCCGCGGCCTCCCTCGGGGGGGCCATAGCCCTGGCCCTCGGTATCGGCATCCAAAACTTCCCCGAAGGGGCGGCGGTTTCCATCCCGCTCCGGCGGGAGGGGATGAGCCGGCGCAAGAGCTTCTGGTACGGCCAGGCCTCGGGCATCGTGGAACCCCTCTCGGCGGTCCTCGGCGCGGCTCTGGTGGTATTTATCCACCCGGTGCTTCCCTACGCCCTGGCCTTCGCCGCCGGGGCCATGATCTACGTGGTGGTGGAGGAGCTCATACCCGAAGCCCAGCAAAACGGGAGCTCCGACCTCTCCTCCCTGGGAGCCATGGCGGGGTTCGCGGTGATGATGCTCTTGGACGTGGCCCTGGGCTGAGGAAGAGGGGGCAGCGGAAGGCCCCGCAGACCGGGCGGCGCGGAAGCGCCGGCCGGGCGAGGAGACTGAAGCGAGGGGGAGACTTCCCCCTCTTTTTTTTAACGAACCGGAAAA
>QKDA01000219.1 GCA_003246765.1 Spirochaetales bacterium
GACTCAAGCCTCGGCCTTTCCGCAGAAGGCTCACTCGCCCTGACCGTCCTTGAAATTTCAGGCGCCCTGACCCTCTCGGCGGAACCCCGCCCGGACTTGGAAACCGAAAGCCACAGCCTGAGGCTGCCCCTGGGAGCCTTGACCCTTGGGGAGGACTTCAACGTTGACCTCGACGGGAAAAACCTTTCCAGGGACGAGACCCTTGCCCTTTCGGGGCCGGTCCCCGCAAAGGTTTCCGCGGGGCTCGACCTGGAAGGTTCTTTCCTTTCCCGGAATGCGGCCATCTCAATCTCCCCGACCCTTCCCCTCGGGAAAATGGGATCCCTCGCGGCTGGGCTCGACCTTACCGCCCAGCAACGGGGAAGGAGTCCCTACGAAGGAGAGACTCTGCCTTCTTGGGATTCCCTCTGGGGTTCAAGCCTTCTCCTCCTGGGGTCCCCCGGGGAATCCGACGCGCTCCGGCGGGGAATCTCCGCCTCAAGCACGCTTGCCTGGCTTTCCGCTCCCGGGGAGGGCGGGTTCCTTAAATCCGTAAACGCCGCGGCCAGGGCTTCCGAGGGCTATACCCTGCTCCCCGCCTCCCGATCCCAACGGGTTTCGCTCGGGGAATTCTCCCTGGCGACGCCCTTTTCGCTCTCCGAGTCCCTGGTCACCCCCAGCTGGAGACGAAGCGTTCAACGCTCCCGCTACTCCGCCGAGGGGGGCTCCTGGGGGGAGGACGCCGAGGCCTTTGGGTCTTCCCTGTCCGCGTCGCCGTGGCTGTGGGAATCGGCGCCCGTATGGGACCTGGTCTCGGAGGCGCCCTCGGGATCCGAAGACCGGGAAAGCGAGTTTACCTATAAAAGCGAGTACGGCCTTTCCTGGGACCGGCCTGCCCTCGGGAGCCTTTCGGACCTGTGGGTTCCCGTCAGCGTCACGGGAGAAATAGCGAGGCTAACCGTCGCCCAGGCGATGGCGGACAACCTTAGGGACACCCGACGTGCCTCTCTCAGGGCCGCCTTTTCGGCCCTGAACATGGCGGGGCGATGGGGGGTCAGGCCCCTCTTTGACTGGTACGATCAGGACGAGATATCGCAGATGTACGGCGTGAACGCCCAGTGGGGATCGGATTACGCGACCTGGGGGGCCGACGCGTGGACCGGCGTTGCCCTGTATTACGGCGAATCCGGGACGGCATCGCTGGACAATCAGCTCACTTACGCCTCCCCGGGCATCGACGGGACCGGTAAACGATTCGGGGGTTCTCTGAGGCTCCTGTGGAAACGGCCTGTTGAGGGATCCCCTCTCGAAGAGGTCGTTTCCAGGTTCACGGAATTGCCCGTGACATCCCGAAGGGAAGATTCCCTTTCCCTTCGGTGGGAAAGCCTCGGCGCCGCGGCCCTGAGCCTCGCCTGGAAGCACGATCTCGTCGCGGAGATCGGTAAGAACGGCGAGATCAGAATTTCCGCGGGGCCATCCTGGGAAGGCACCGAAGACAGGAGCGTTGCCTCGCTAACCTTGTCGGTGGGGGGAACCCTCCGCTATTGAGCCTTACTCCATGGGGGCGAAATAGCCCGTCTCGTCACGCCCCGAGCGGTTCATGAGCCAGGCCTCAATCTCCACGGGCAGATAGGACCTTCCGAAATCGGTAGGGAGGGTCGAGGTATAGGAAAACAGATAGGTTCCGTTGGGCCGGTCAATGGACTGGGGAACAAGGGTTCCGATACCCTCGCTCCGGTAGACGTACTGAACCGAGCCACCGGTAGATTCCGCCAGATAGGCGAATTCCTCCGGCAGGGGAGCACGGGTGAGGGTTACCGCGGAAAAGACGATACCGTTGTTCCGAAGGTAAGCGCTCAGGTCCGCCAGGCCGTATTTACCGAAACCCGAAGTGGGTTCGGCGCCGGTGGCGAGAAAGATGACCGTCCTTTTATGGGCGGCGTTCACGAGATCGTTGGCCGCCAAACGGAGCCCGAGATCGAAGGCCCAGGAGGCAGAGGCGGAAGCCTTGGGCCTGAAGGAGGTCCATACCCCGGTGCCGGGGGGACCGAAGCCTTCCTGCACCGGGATCTTACCCGCGGATACGAGGCGAAGCAGGCCCTTCCCGTTCATGGACTGGGCTATTTCCGAGACGGCCTTGCGGATCTCCGGCAGGAGCCGGTCGGAAAGCTCAGACCGATCCAGCAGGATAGTCACGTCGCAGGAATCCTCGAGGTAGGCGGAACCGGTGAGGCTAAGGTCGCCCACTGCCCGGCCCCCCTCGGTAACGGAGAAATTGCCCCGTTGAAGACCTACCACGGGATTGCCGTTCCGGTCCTCCACGCAAACCTCCAGCTCGACCTTGGGGAAGGAATCCGAATACACCCGCTGAACCCGCACGAACATTCCGCCCACGAGTTCCCGTATCCGGGAGAGGATCTGGATGGACTCGCCCCGGTAATCCGCCAGCACGAGGTTTCCGTTAGCGTCCGCTGCGGCTCCCACGAGGCGGACGGGGGCATTTCCAAGCCGCGCGATATCCCGCATCGCCCCCGTCTGAAGGTCGATATCGATTACCCTGTTGTCCTTGCACGCCAAGAGGGACCCCTTCCAGTACCGCAGGGCCTCCGCGAGAACCAGGGAGCCCTCGGGGAGAAAGGTGTCCACGAAATTCCCGGAACTGTCAAACCGGTACACCGCCCCGGACATGGAGTCGCTTACGTAGACCAGGTCCTCCGCCACGGCGATCCCGCCCGGGGCCTTGAAGCCGGGGAAGGAACCGGTTTTCGCCCCGAAGGAAAAGAGGGGCTTGCCCTCGGGATCATAGACCGCGACCCGGGCGTTGCCGTAATCGGTCACGAAGATATTCCCCTCGCTGCCCTCCGCCAGGTATTGAGGTCCCAGGAGTTCCCCGGGCCCCCGCCCTTTCTTGCCGAAGGAAGAGAGCCAGGCCCCTGAAGGGCTTAAGACGGAAACCCGGTCCGCCCCCACCTCAGACAGGAGCATCCGTCCGTCTCTCAGGCGGAACAGGTCGAAGGGCCGGTCGAAACCCTCCGCGGGGCCCCGGCTCTTCCCGATGATTCGGCCGTTCACGTCGAAGTGGAGAATCTCGTTGGAGCCGTAGGCGGCCACCCAGTAGGAGCCGTCCTTTTCCGCGGCCACCGAAACGGGCTGACGAAAAAGGGTGTACTCCCCGTTTTTCGCCGCGATGGAACCTGCCTCGACAAAGCGGGAATCATCCGTGAACTCGGGCCTCAAGGCCTGCCGTTCCCGGACCGTCTCGATCAGCTGGAGAAGGCGGGTTCTCGACCACGAGGAATCCGCGGCGAACTGCCACTGCTGTACCGCCGAAGACTCGACCCCGCTGCGGAAATAGGAGCGTCCGAGCCAGTCCAGGATGAGGGGTTCCCCGGGGGCATAGGAAAGGGCCTTCTCGAACATGAGGATGGCGTCGTTGAAGGATCCCCGGTAGTAGGTTTGCACGCCCCGCCGGAATTCCTCCGCCGCCAGTGCCCGGTCCGCCGCCGAGGCTCCCGGGGCGGATATGCCGGCGGTCTGGCCCGGCGCGGTCTGGCCCGGCGCGGTCTGGCCCGAGAGTCCTGCCCCGGGAAGAAGAGCCAGCGCTGCCGCCAGGGCAAGGGGAATCCGGTTGCATCGCGGAAGGGTTGATCCGAATCTCATCGGTACGCCCTCCGGTTTTGCATGACCTCGCTTAAATGAACCCCGATAACCCGGTTGTCCGGGGCCTTTTCCCGGGCGCGCCTCGTATAGGTCCGCGCCTCGGCGTCAAGGCCCAGCTTGTAGTAAACCCAGCCCAGGGAGTCGAGGTATGCCGCGTTGTCCGGCTGTATGTCCACGGCCTTCTTGCACATGGTAAGGGCCCGAGTAAGGTCCCGGCCCGAGTCGGCCAATACGTAGCCAAGGCCGTTGAGGGCCGTCGAATTCTCCGCGTCCAGGGAAAGGGCCTTCTCGTACCAGTCCACGGCGGACTCCGCGTCGGACTGCTCGTAGGCGATATAGCCCAGGGAGCAAAACACCTGGGGGGACTCATACCCCGCGTCAATGAGCTTTCGGAGCTCGAAGTCCGCGAGCCTGGTTCGGCCCGTGAGGGTATACACGATGGAGAGGACCATGCGGCACTGATAGACCCGGGCGAGATCCGTATCGGCGGTAACCACCTGCTCGAGATAGACCAGGGCGTCGTCGTGCCGCTTGAGCCGGGCGTAGCACAGGCCAATATAGTAAGCCAGCTCGTGATTCGTTTCGGGATTGCCCGCGGGTACCGCCAAAAGCGAAACCAGGGCGTCCTCGTACTGGGCGCTCCTATACTGGCGAATACCATCTTTCATGCTGTCAGCCATGGCTCCCCTCCCCTTAGGGTCGATTATACCCGGAAACGGGGGATTCGGGAAAGTCCGCCGGTCTTTTCCTGGGGGAGCGAGAGAATTCTGCTCACGGCGACCCGTCCCGAGTTCACCACGAACCAGTCGCTGTCCACATTCCCCTCGTCGCGGAGGTTACCTCCGATAAAGCGGCTGCAGGGCATTCCCTCCCCGTCCGTGCAGAGCTCCACCCCGTCCCGGTAGTGCCTTCTCGCGACTCCCGCCAGGGCTGAGCCGGCGTAGGAAGGGGCGGACCGGGCATTTACGTTTACGAAGGAATCCGCTCCCCCCAGGGACGCGAGGAGTTCCAGGTTCTCCTCGGCGAACCGGGCAAGGGGCTCCCAAAGGTAGGCCCCCGCGTCGTCGGCCATCAAGCTGAGGGCAACCGCGGGAATGCCCCACAGGGAGGCCTGCCGGGCCGCGGCGGCGGTACCGGAGAAAAGGATGTCCGTGCCTATGTTGGCCCCCCGGTTGATGCCGGCTACGACCATGTCGGGAGGCTCCGGCATGAGGCCCCTTACGGCGAGAATGACGCAGTCCGCGGGGGTTCCGGTACAGGCCCAGGAGCGCTCCCCGCGCCTTTCGTAGCCCAGGGCCTTACCCATGGTGATACCGTGGGACACCCCGGAACGGTTTTCCGCGGGAGCCACGACCCACAGCTCGTGTCCCGGCGAAAGGGCTTCCTCCAGGGCGGCGAGCCCCTCGGCCCCGAAACCGTCATCGTTGGTAAGGAGAAGTCTCATGAGTTTCCTAGGACCGCAGGATACCGGCCCCGTCGGAGGGGGTCACCTTGTAGCGGACGGGCTTAAAGCCGAAGATGCGCTCGTACTCGTCAAGCTTCCTCGCGTAGGACTCCTCGTCGGCGGTCCGGATGATCGCGTAGGTACAGCCCCCGAAACCCCGGCCGGTCATGCGGGAACACACCAGGTCCGGAGAGTCCGGTATGATGAACTCCAGGGCGCGCTTGACGAGCCAGTCCAGTTCGGGGCAGGAAATCTCGAAGCGATCCCGGAGCCCCTCGTGGGATCGGTTGACGATGCGGGAAAAACTGAACCAGTCCCCGGATGCGAGGGCGTTCACCGCCTCCCTCACGCTTTCGGACTCCCGAATGATGTAGATGACCCGCCTTCGTACCGATTCGGGAATGTCCGTAATTTCCTCAAGGATGGACTCGGTAAGCTGGTTGAAGTCCGCCGGGGCGTCGGGATCCGAACGCACGATTTCGTAAGCCCTCACGCATTCGTGGATGCGTAGGGCCAACTCCTCCCGGGCAAGAAGCCGGGGCACCCGGGAATCGGTGAGGATAACCGAATAGCCCTCATCGGGAAAGGCCACGAGGTCGGCGTTGATCTTGTTGTGGTCGATCCTGACCAGATGCCCCGCCTTGGCGTAGAGGGCGGTCAAGATGTCGGCGCGGTGGGCGTAGGTTTTTAGGAAGTGGGTATTAGCCCGTTCCAGTAGGGCCACGAGGTTTGCGTCGGACAGGTTGGGGGCGAACAGGGAACGAAGGGCGATGGCGGCGGCGACCTTCATGGCGTTGGGCGTTCCAAGGCCTGCGTCGGGGGGAATCTCCGAAAGGACCGTAAAGTTCAGTCCCGGTATCTGTATCCCGAATTCCATGAAGGAAGAGACCACCGCCTTGACGGAGTTTGCCCAGCGGTCTTCCTTACGATACTTCAGGTTTGAGGAGGAAATCTTTTTCCG
This sequence comes from Spirochaetales bacterium, assembly GCA_003246765.1. Classification (GTDB taxonomy): domain Bacteria; phylum Spirochaetota; class Spirochaetia; order Treponematales; family Treponemataceae; genus Teretinema. The sequence continues at coordinate 6,045 of QKDA01000219.1, forward strand.
TTCGTTAAGGGCAACGGAGTAAACGCGGTAATTTTGGTCCGGTCTCTGGGACACGGAAAGGAAGAGGCCCTGGTCTATTGCCATGGACAGGGTATTGCCCTTCGCGAACCACGTGTGCTCTCCGAGCAGATGAAAACGGCCGGGAACTTTGACAGTTATTTCTGGTTCCGCCTCGTATTCACCGGCATGTATGGGCACAATTTTATGCATACGAATATAATAGGGTCATTATTGAAACTATTCAACAAAAATTAGTAAAATGGCATGGAATATGACAACCCCACAGTACATCCTCGGCGTGCTCATTTCCGCCGCCGCGCTGACCCTCGGCATACCCAACGAGTTCCTCCGGGACGGCAGCGCCCCCCTTGCCCTTATAGCCCTGGCGCCCCTTTACGCGAGCCTCGTTTCAACCCGAAGCTGGCGCGCCGCGGGCCTCGCCGGCGGACTGATGATGGGCCTCGTGCACCTGGCTTCCAGCTTCTGGCTGGCCTACTTCAAGGAATTCGCCATCTTCACCCTGGGCGGATCCACCCTGGCGAACGTCCTCATGGGAATCGTCGCAGGCTGGGCTTTACGGTGGTCCCTCCTGAGGCCCCGGTGGGCCAGGCCCTTCGTCTTTGCGGCCGCCTGGACTGTCTGGGAGTGGGGCAAATCGATCGGCTTCCTCGCCTATCCCTGGGGAACCCTCCCCATGGCGGCGCGGGACTTCAGGATTCTCATCCAGATCGCGGACGTAACGGGGGTGTGGGGAATCACCTTTCTGCTGGCCCTGTTCAACGCCCTTTTGGCGGAACTTGCCTTCCTTCGGTCTCCCGAGGCCCGGCGCGAGTGGACGGCCAACGCCGGGTTTACGGCCCTCCTTTTCGCCCTGACCCTCCTTTACGGCACCCTTAGGCTCGGAAGCCTCCCCCCTCCGGAAACGACCCTGGATCTCACCCTGATCCAGCACAACGCCGATCCCTGGGACTCCGGCGACGAATTCTGCGTTCTGGAATCCCAACGCCTCACCAGGGAGGCCCTGGCTGCCCGCCCGAACAAACCCGACATGGTAGTCTGGAGCGAGTCCGTTCTTCCCTGGCCCTGGGAGGACTACCGTTCCTACTACGGCCGATACCCCAAGGAAGACCCCCTCCTCCCGTTCCTGAAGGAAATCGGCGTTCCCCTGGTAACCGGGGCGCCGGTACTGGTAGACCGGGAACGCAAGGGATACTCAAATTCAGCGATTTACCTCTCCCCGGAGGGGGAGATTCTCCAGTGGTACGCCAAGAGCCAGCTCGTTCCCTTCGCGGAATACATGCCCTTCACAGAGTACAAATGGGTGCGGACCTTCTTCGACACCCTGGTAGGGTTCTCCTCGGGCTGGGTTCCCGGCAAGGAGTACCGCTCATTCCCCATCCGCAACGCCGACGGAAGGGAGGTACGGTTCACCACGCCCATCTGTTTTGAGGACGCCTTCGCCTCGGTAGTCGCCAATCTTCATGCCTCGGGCAGCGACATTCTCATCAACCTGACCAACGATTCCTGGTCCCAGACAGCCAGCGCCGAAACCCAGCATTTCGCCGTCGCGTCCTACCGGGCCATCGAGCTGAGAACCACCCTGGTGCGTTCCACCAACGCCGGCTATACCTGCGTAGTGGACTCCTCCGGCCGGGTCCTGGCGGATCTGCCCCTTTTCGAGCCCCGGTTCCTCAACGTCGAGGTTCCGGTATACCCCCGAACGGAAACCTTTTACTCCCGCTACCGGGACTGGTTTCCGTCCCTGGCGGCCCTGGTCCTGGCGTTCATGTTGGCCGCCCAAGGAATTACGGCCATCCGCTCTGGCCTCCGTTCGCTCGTTACCCGGGAAGGCTCAGCCCCGTACCGCTTCCATTGGGAAGAGAGTCCCCGCTACCGAAGGACCCTGTCCATCCTCCAATGGAAACGCTTCCGAAGGCGCACCAAGAAAACCGCCCCCCGGCCCTGGAGAAATTAATCGGCCCATCGGGGATTGACATATTCCCCGCTCATCGTTAACCTATCACTACTCATGGTTAACGATGACGTCCCCGACGTCCGCTCCCGTATTCTAAGCCTTCTCAAGGATTCCGAAACACCCCTCTCGGGGGAGCGAATAGCCTCCGAATTGGGAGTTAGCCGGGTAGCCGTTTGGAAGCATATCCAGGCCCTGGAACGTCACGGATATCGTTTTGAATCCTCCAACCGGGGTTACCGCCTGGTGGAGCGGCCCGCTGACAGCCTCCAGCCCTGGGAGGTAAGCCTCTCCCGGGGCAGGGTAACCCATTTTGACGAAACCGACTCCACCATGAACCGGGCCCTGGAAGCGGCGCTGGAGGGGGCTTCGGCTCTCTCGGTCTTCGTTTCGGAGGGTCAAAGCGCCGGCAGGGGGACCTCCGGAAAGCCCTGGGAGTCGCCCAGGGGAGGGCTTTATTTTACCCTCCTCACCCGGCCGGCCCTGGAGCCTCACCGTTATTTCCGTTCCGTCA
>QKDA01000080.1 GCA_003246765.1 Spirochaetales bacterium
TGAACCAGGGGTTCAGGAGGTCCTCCCAGGACTCGGGATACATATCCTCGGGAATGAGGCTTTCGTTGAAGATAATCACCGTCGGGAGCACCGAGAAGGGGTTCCACAGGTGCCGCTCCGATCGGTACTCCGGAAGGATATGGCCCTCCGCCCCGCTGACGTAAGGAACGAAGAGGTCCGCGACGGTTTCGAGGGATTCCACCCCGCCCCCCCAGAACACGTCGGGCGCCGGCTCTTGGCCGCTTTTCATCCTCTCCATGAGTTCACCTGTTCCGGCTTGGACGAGCTCCACGGGGATGCCCGTTTTTTGCCTGAACTCGCGGGTGATGTATTCCGCGATTTCCGCCGGATGGGGGCTGTAGATGACCAGCGGGGGCGCCTCGCCGGGACTTTGGTTTTCCGCCTCCTTCCGGGAGGTTCCGCAGGAGACGGCGAGGAGCGCCGCTAGTGCGAGGAGCGCCGCTAGGGCGAGGAGGGCCGCCGGGGCGAGGACCCCGGGGCGGCACGGCCGAATCGGGGAGCGGCGCAGAATTCCGGCCGCGGACCCTGCCCTCATAGGCTTTCTCCCAGCCACGGAGAGAGGTCCCGCTGAAGGGTTTCGGCGTCCACGTAGCGGAATGACCGCAGCCCGAGGGAATGGGCGGCGGCGACGTTCACCTCGTTATCGTCGATGAACGCCGTATCCCGGGCTTCGGCCCTTTCGGCCTCGAGAATTCTCGCCCAGAATTGGGGGTCCGGCTTGATCACGCCCATGAGGTGGGAGGCGTACACCCGCTCGAAGGGCCGGTAGTCGCCCTTTTTCTCGTGGACGCCGAAGTGGGCCGTCATGGTATTGGTTCCGCACACCACCCGGTGGCCCGCTTCGCGCAGCCGCGTTACGGCCTCTACGGTGCGGTCCTGGGTGACCGGGCTGAAGACCCGCTCCCAGGGATCGCCCTGGGCGATGGTCTCCCTCATCCGGGAAACCCTCTCCCCGTCCGCCAGCGCCGCCGCGGCCCTGTCCAAAAAGGCCTCCCAGAATTCCTGGGAGCCGATGCGGCCCATCTGCAGCTGGGCGATGGACCCCCTCTCGTATCGGGTTTCGGGGCGCTCGTCGGGGGAAACCCCGGAACACTGAAGAAACTCGCCCTCCGTAAGGCCCAGGAGCCGGGCCATGGCCGGAAGGGTCGAGACGTTTCCCGAAACGACCCCCCCCATATCGAAAATAAAGAGCATGCTATTCCTTTCCCGCGGCGTACATTGAGGAGCCGCCGACGAAGTATTTAGACAGGGAGAAGAATAGGGCAATCACGGGCAGGGATGCAATGACCGCCACCGCCATCATGGCACCCTCGTCGGAATATTTTTCCGCCGCGAATTTGACGATGTAGGCGGGAATGGTCTTCATCTCCTCCCGCTGGGTCACCAACAGGGGCCACAGGAGGTTGTCCCACTGCTGGCGGAAGGTGAGCACCGCCACGGTGGCGATCACGGGTCCCGCGTTGGGCAGGATGATCCTAGCGAAGATGGAGGGCTCGCTGGTTCCGTCGATGCGGGCCGCGTCGAGGATCTCCTCCGGGAAGGTCTGGAGGTACTGCCTCATCTGGAAGACCGCGAAGGCGTTGAGCATGAAGGGGATGATGAGCCCCCCGTAGGAGTCCTGGAGGCCCAGGTTCAGGGTCACGAGATACACCGGTATCATGATGGTCTCGAAGGGGATCATCATGGTGGCCATGATGGCGAGGAAGGCCAGGTTCTTCCCGCGGAATTTGAACTTCGCCAGCCCGTAGCCCACGGTGGCCGAGAGGAACACCGTGGTGACCGTGATGGTCCCCGAGACGATGAGGCTGTTGGCGATGTTGCGGATGAAAACGTAGCTTCCGTCGTTTCCCGCCAGGGCCCGCGCGAAGTTCGCCCACTTTATTTTGGTGGGGATCCACCGGTAGGGCATGGTCATGATCTCGATGGAGTCCATGAGGCTCGCGCCGAGCATGAAGGCCAGCGGCGCGAGGACAATGGCCCCGAAAAGGGCTAGGAGGGCCCATACGAGGGCGTTCCCCGTCTTTCTTGCCAGGGCGTTCTTATCGATTGTCTCTGTCATCGGTGCCGTTCCTTAATAGGTTACTTCGTCGCTCTTGCTGGTCTTGAGCTGGACGAGGGTAAGGGTGAGCATGAGGAGGAACAGGAGAACGCTCATCACGCTCGCCTTGCTGAGGTTGTTGTCCCGCATGGCGGTGTTGTAGATGTTCAGGGTTATCACGTTGATCGGTCCCTGGGGCGCCCCCCGCTGGGTAAAGAGGTACTGGGTGCTGAAGGTTTTCAGGCACTGGATCATGGCCATGATGGAGACCATGACCGTGGTGGGCTTTAGGAGGGGCAGGGTCACCAGGCGGAACCGGTCCCAGCCGTTGGCCCCGTCGATGGTGGCCGCCTCGTAGATCGACGCGGGAATCTTGCCGAGACCCGTGATGTAGAGGATGGTAAAGTAGCCGATGTATTTCCAGAAGTAGACGATGACCGTCGACGCGCGCACCATGGCGGCGTCGGCCATCCATTTCCGGTCGATGCCCGGGGTGCCGAGGAGGGCGTTGACTCCCTGGTTCATGAGCCCCCGGGGGTCGAACATGAGGAGCCAGATGAGGGCCGCCACGGCGGAGGAGAGCACCGCCGGCGAGTAGTAGACCAGCTGAAGGCCCCTGCCGAAGCGGGGGCGGGAATGAATGGCCGCGCCCAGGGCGAGCCCCAGGATGACCAGGGGCACGAAGCATCCCAGGGTGAAGATGAAGGTAGCCGAGGCGGAGTTCCAGAAGTCGAGGCTGGAAAGCACCTTGGCGTAGTTCGCGAGGCCCACGAAGTCGGGCTTTTTGAGGGACACGAGCTTCTTGTTGAGGAGGCTCGTCCAGAAGGCGTTGAGAATCGGGTAAAAGGAAAAGATCGAGAAGAAAAGAAGCCCCGGGGCGGTGAAGATCCATCCCCATCGGGCTTTTTTCTGTTCGTAGGAAAAGTTTTTCGGCCGTGCCATGTCGTCTCCGGTTGATTGGGGAAAGCGGCCCGGTATTTTCCGGGCCGCCGGGGGGGATTATTGTTCGTCCAGGGCTTCCTGCACCTTGGTTCTCAAGGTAGCCAGGGCCTTTTCGGGGGCGGTCTTCTGGAGCATCACCGACTCCACCGCCTCCTTGACGAGGTTGTTGATCAGGAGGGAATTAGCCCCGTAGTACACGATGTGGGCCTTCTCGAGATCCGCCTTGAAGACCGAGGAGTAGGGCATGGCCTTGAAGGTCTCGGAGTCGAAGAGGGCCTTGGTGGGCTGTACCAGGGCGGTCTTGGTAAGGTATTCCTCGCCGTGGGAAAGCATGAAGGAGATGAGCTTCCACGCCGCCGCCTGGCGGGCCTCGGAAACCTGGCTGTTCACCATGTAGTAGTGGCCGTAGTAGGTATTGGGAACCTGCTTGCCGCCCTTCCACACGGGGTAGGGAATGACCATCCAGTCGTCGCTGTTGTAGAAGGCCTCGTTGGCGGCCTTCATTCTCTGCTCCTGGTAGAGACCTGATATGTGCATGGCGATCTCGTTCTTGTCGTTGTCGAAAACCTTGCGGGCGGCGGTATAGGTCGGGGAGCCGAGGTTCTTGCCGTTGGGGCCGAAGTCCGCCATGTACTGGAAAGCCTTGATCCAGGCGGCGTCGTTCACGATGGCCTTCTTGCCGTCGTCGGAGACGAGCTTGCCCCCGAGCTGCTCCACCATGGGAAGCCAGCCGATGAGGTAGTCGCCGTAGCGGAAGTCGAAGCCCCGGCGGGTAATGATCTCGCCGTCGCGCTTGACGATCTTCTCGGATACCGCCATCACGTCTTCCCAGGTTTTAGGGGCGTCCTTGGCCGGGTCGAGGCCCGCGTCCCGGAAGATCTTCTTGTTGACATAGACGCACCAGTTGGTGAGTTCCAGGGGAAGGCCGTAGACCTTGCCGTCCACGGTGACCGGCGAGAGGGTTCCCGCCATGTACTTGTCCAGGATGTCCTTGTAGGACTTGTATCCCGCCGCGGCGACGTTAACGGGGGCGACGAAACCCTCCGCCAGGAAGGGATAGGCCTTCTGGATCTCCATGTTGAAGATGTCCGGGCCGTTCTTGGCGGCGAAGCCCGCCTGCACCACGTCCTGGATCTTGTCCGAGGGATAGGTGACGTACTTGACCGTGATGCCCGGGTTGGCGGCCATGAACTGGGCGATGTAGCCCTCCTCGATGGCCTTGCGGTTCACGTCTTCGTGGGTCCAAACGGTGATCTCCACGGGACCGGACGAAGCGGACTGGTCTTTGGTTCCCCCGGACCAGGCGGGAGCGATGACGGAAAGGGCGGCCAGGGCCGCGAGAGCGATGCGTTTCATGCAAATTCCTCCTCATGGAATGCGGTTTAGCCTAAGCATGGGGCCGAATTCGGCTCGGGACAACGGGACAATACTGCCAAAAGGTGGAGAAATCTGATACAATCCTTCGGAAATCAAACGTGAGGGGGTAACATGCTCAAAGGGCGGCATTTAATCGAGCCGGGGGATCTCTCGCTCGACGAACTGGAAGACATCTTCAATCTGGCGGGAAGGATGATCGCTGAACCGCAAAACTACCTGGAAGTGTGTCGGGGTAAAATCCTCGCCACACTTTTTTTTGAGCCTTCCACCCGAACCCGGCTCTCCTTCGAGGCGGCCATGCTTCGCCTCGGCGGCACGACCCTGGGCTTCGCCGAGCCCAACGCGAGCTCCGCCAGCAAGGGAGAGAGCCTGGCGGACACGATCCGCACGGTGTCCTCCTACGTGGACGCCATCGCCATGCGGAACCCCAAGGAGGGAGCCGCCCTCCTGGCGAGCAACTATTCCTCGGTGCCGGTGATCAACGCCGGCGACGGGGGTCACCACCATCCCACCCAAACCCTCACGGACCTCCTGACCATCCGCACGGTCAAGGGAAAGGTTTCGGGCCTCACCATAGGCCTGTGCGGCGACCTGAAGTTCGGCCGCACCGTGCACTCCCTCGCCAAGGCCATGTCCCGGTATCCCGGGAACCGCTTCGTCCTCATCAGCCCGCCGGAGCTCGAGATTCCCGACTACATCACGAGCCGGGTCTTCAAGCCCGCGGGGGTTTCCTTCACCCAGACGCGGCGCCTCGAGGAGGCCATGGGCGACCTGGACATCCTCTACATGACCCGGGTGCAAAAGGAGAGGTTCTTCAACGAGCAGGACTACGTGCGCCTCAAGGACAGCTACATACTGGACGCCCAAAAGATGGCCCTGGCGCGGAAAGACCTCTGCGTGCTTCATCCCCTGCCCAGGGTGAACGAGATCGCGGCGGAAGTGGACTCGGACCCCCGGGCGGCTTACTTCGACCAGGTGAAATACGGAATGTACGCCCGGATGGCCCTCATCGCCCGCCTTACGGGCTACGGGGGAGACATGGCCCCGGCCCGGAACGGGAACGGCGCGGCGGCGGGCGCCTCGGGTCCCGGCGGGGAGGTTCCCGCGGGGGCGCCCGTGTCGGTTCGCAGGAAGGGCAAAGCCGGGGAGGGCAAGCGGAAATGAACGTACAGAAGATAAAGGACGGCCTCGTCATCGACCATATCCGGGCGGGCACGGGCCCGAGGATCTTCAACTGGCTCAAGCTGGACCGGGCCCCCTTCTCGGTGGCCCTCATCATGAACGTGGTGTCCAACCACATGGGCAAGAAGGACATCATCAAGATCGACAACGTGATCGACATTGACTACTCGGTGCTCGGCTTCATCGACCCGAACATCACGGTGAACGTGGTGGAGGACGAGCACGTGACCCGCAAGATCACGCTGACCCTGCCCGAGCGGGTGGAAAACGTGATCAAGTGCAAGAACCCCCGGTGCATCACCAGCTCCGAGGGGGGCATCCCCCACGAGTTCGTGCTGGTGGACCGCAAGCGGGCGGAATACGCCTGCCGCTACTGCGACGAGCTTTACCGGGCGGGCATCGGGGAGTTCCTGTGAGCCTCCTTATCGTGAACGCCCGTCTGGTGGACCGGGACCTGGATACCCACGGGGCCCTGCTCGTGCGGGAGGGAACCATCGAGCGGGTCTTTCTCGGGCAGAGGGGCGTGCCTCCGGAATTCCTCCCCGGTCCGGGGGGATCGTCCCCGGGTTCCCCGTCGGTACTCGACGCCGCGGGGGCGGTTCTCATGCCCTCCTTCGTGGACCTGCACGCCCATTTCAGGGACCCGGGCATGACCGCCAAGGAAGACCTCGTGAGCGCCTCCCGGGCCGCCGCCGCCGGGGGCTACGGAACCGCCGTGCTCATGGCGAACACGAGCCCCCCCTGCTCGGACCTCAACGCCGCCCTGGCGGTGCGGAACCGGGCCGACGGCATCGGACTCATCGACGCCTTCCAGGCGGTGAGCCTCACCCGGGGCTTCGAGGGCTCCGACACCTCCGCCCTGGAGGCCCTGGACCCCGCCCTGGTGCCCGTGGCGAGCGAGGACGGCAAGGAAGTCGCCTCCGCCTCGGTGATGCTCGAGGCCATGAGAAAATGCGCCCTTAAGGGGGTTATCGTCTCATGCCACTGCGAGGACCCGGAGCTCGCCTCCGCTGCCCGTCCCTTCAGGGCCCGGGCCCTGGAGCTTTCCCGGAGCGAGGGTTCCCCCGCCTCGTCCTTCGCCGACCGCGGCGAGACGGGGTCCGCCGACTTCGCCGAAACCGGCTCCCTTTCCAGCGGGAACGTGATGAACTCAGGTATCCGCGAAAACCTGGCCGCCGCGGAGAGGCTCCTGAGGCTCGCGGAAGATACCCTGACCGCCCGGAACATCGCCCTGGCGGGGGAGAGCGGCGCGAGGATCCACGTGGCCCACGTGAGCACCCGGGGGGCCCTGGACGCCGTCCGGGAAGGGAAGCGCCTTCTGGGCGACCGGGTAACCTGCGAGGTTACCCCCCATCACATTGCCCTCACCCTGGCGATTCCCGCCATCGTGAACCCGCCCCTCCGACCCGCCGCCGACCGGGACGCCCTCATCGCGGGGATAGTGGACGGCACCGTGGACGCCATCGCCACGGACCATGCCCCCCACACGGCGGAAGACAAGGCCTCGGGGGCCCCGGGCTTCTCCGGCATCCAGACCGCCTTCGCGGTGTGCAATACGGTGCTCGTGAAAACCGGCCGCATAAGCCTTTCCCGCCTCTCGGCCCTCATGTCCGCCCGCCCCGCGGAAATTCTCGGGCTGTGCCGGGGCCTCCTGAGGCCGGGCTACGCGGGGGACCTGGTTCTCCTGGACCCGGAGCGCGAATGGGTGGTGCGCCCCCAGGACCGCTCGGTATGGCAGTCAAAGTCCATCAACACCCCCTTCACGGGCTCCCGCCTTTCGGGAACCGTCATCGCCACCTTCCGTTCCGGGGTGAGGGTGTATCCTTTTCCGGTTCGTTAAAAAAAAGAGGGGGAAGTCTCCCCCTCGCTTCAGTCTCCTCGCCCGGCCGGCGCTTCCGCGCCGCCCGGTCTGCGGGGCCTTCCGCTGCCCCCTCTTCCTCAGCCCAGGGCCACGTCCAAAAGCATCATCACCGCGAACCCCGCCATGGCTCCCAGGGAGGAGAGGTCGGAGCTCCCGTTTTGCTGGGCCTCGGGTATGAGCTCCTCCACCACCACGTAGATCATGGCCCCGGCGGCGAAGGCCAGGGCGTAGGGAAGCACCGGGTGGATAAATACCACCAGCGCCGCGCCGAGGACCGCCGAGAGGGGTTCCACGATGCCCGAGGCCTGGCCGTACCAGAAGCTCTTGCGCCGGCTCATTCCCTCCCGCCGGAGCGGGATGGAAACCGCCGCCCCTTCGGGGAAGTTTTGGATGCCGATACCGAGGGCCAGGGCTATGGCCCCCCCGAGGGAGGCCGCGGCTGCCGCGGCGCCCCCTGAGGCCCCAGCGGCGGTGAGGGCTGTCCCCAGGGCGCCGAAGGCCACTCCCACGGCAAGGCCCTCGGGGATGTTGTGGAGGGTAATCGCCATCACCAGGAGGATGCTCCTCTGCCAGGAGGTCTTGATTCCCTCCGCCTTGCTGCGGTCCAGGCCCATATGAAGGTGGGGCAGGAGCCGGTCAACGAGGTAGAGGAAGAGGCCGCCCCCGAGAAACCCGAAGACCGCCGGGATCAGGGGATTGGCTCCCATCTCCTCCGCCATGGCGATGGCGGGATTCAGGAGGGACCAAAAGCTCGCGGCAATCATGATTCCCGAGGCAAAGCCGAGCATGGCGTTCAGGATCTTTTGATTGATGGATTTAAAGAAGAAGACTAGGGCCGCCCCGAGGGCGGTGAGGCCCCAGGTGAAGAGCCCCGCGAAGAGGGCAAGCAGAACCGGGTTAATCGAAAGCAGTGAGTCAAACATTTTTGAAGGCTCCTTTCCTCTACTCTATACTGACGGAAGGGGGAAAGGTCAAATTTTTTCGGGAAAGGCTGTTTTTTTTTGGCATACCCTTGACAACTTGTACTAGTACAATCTAGATTTGTTCTAGATGAGTAATACAAGTAGCGAGCCTCGGCTGACGATTCATCTCAATCCC
>QKDA01000223.1 GCA_003246765.1 Spirochaetales bacterium
CTCTCGGTGTTCACGGGCTTCATGCTCAAGAATACCCTGTTCAGGGGGGAGCCCGCTCCCTTCGTGATGGAACTCCCTCCCTGGCACTTACCAAAGCTTTCCGGCGTCATGCGCTATACCTGGATGCGCCTCAAGTCCTTCGTGGTCCGGGCGGGAAAGGTGATCACGGCGGTGGTCGCCGTCTTGGCGGTACTGAACTCCCTTGGTACCGACGGTTCCTTCGGCAATGAGGACTCCCAGGCCTCGGTCCTTACGGCCCTCGGCAAGGGGGTCGCCCCGGTCTTCGCCCCCATGGGGCTGCGGGAGGAAAACTGGCCCGCCGCGGTAGGGTTGTTCACGGGGTTGTTCGCCAAGGAGGCCGTAGTTGGTACCCTGAACGGCCTCTACGCTCAGATGGCGGCGCTGGAAGGGGCTGCTGCCCCTGAAGAGGGTAACGGTGATTCCGGGGAAGATTCCTCCGGATTTCCGGAGGATGCCGAAGAGCCCTGGAGTCTGACCGCCTCGGCGGCGGAGGCCTTGGCGTCCATACCCGAGGCCCTCTCCGGCCTGGGAAGTTCAGTTCTCGATCCCCTGGGCCTCGCGGTAGTGTCCGGCGACGAGGAAGCCACGGCGGAAGAGGTGGAAGCGGATTCGAGCATCTTCGGCTCCATGAGGCGCTACTTCGCCGACGATCTGCACGCGGTCTATGCCTACCTTCTTTTCATCCTCATCTACTTCCCCTGCTTCGCGGCCCTGGGGGCCATCGTGCGGGAATTGGGAAGCCTCTTCGGCTTCGTCGCCGTCGCGTATCTGACCGTCCTGGCGTGGATCACCTCCACCCTCTACTATCAGATCGCCGCAGGGCACAATCCCTTCTGGATCGCCTTTGCCTTGGGCCTTCTCGCCCTGGTGTACGCGTTCTTCCGAGCCCTTCGGGGTAAGGCGGTCACGGCAACCAAGGAAGCCTAAGGAGGGCCGCTAAGGTTCCTTGCGGAAAAACGGGAAATGCGTCATGCTTCGGGGCAATGAAAGACGAAGCTCCCGACCCGAAGCCCTCCCGGCCTCCCCACATTCCCTCCTTTTTCCTGGGCGGCGCGGAGCTCCTGGGCCTCCTCCTGGTGTTCTCCGCCACCCTCGTTTCCCTCGGGGCGCACGTATACGGAATGGTCTCGTCCCTCACCTTCGCCCTGGACGAGATCCTGCTCCTCTTCGTGTACCTCGAGATCATCGCCATGATCGGCATCTATTCGGAATCCCACCGGGTGCCGGTGCGCTACCCCGTGTACATCGCCATTACCGCCCTCGCCCGGTACCTGGTGCTCTCCTCCAAGGGGCTTTCCGCCCTGGAGCTCGTTTTCGTGGCCCTGGCGATCCTGGCCCTTTCCGCCTCCATCCTCCTCCTCCGCTTTTGCGAGCACCGCTTCCCGAATCCCGACGATTGAGGGCGCATCTTTTTCCTTGATAAAACCGTCAAACCGGTCCATCATGAACCCTTGATGAACGAACCCTACAGAATGGTCCTCGTGGACGACGAGGACGAGGAGCGGGGCCGCATATCCTCGAAGATCTCCGAAAGGAGCGGCTTCACCGTGGTGGCCGCCGCGGGGAACGGGTACGACGCCCTGGAACTCATCGAAAAACATCAGCCTCACATCGTGCTCACGGACATCAAGATGCCCTTCGTGGACGGCATCGAACTCGCCTCCCTCATAAGGCAAGACTTCCCCACGGTCCGGGTGGCCTTCATCACGGGATTCGACGAGTTCGAGTACGCCCGAAAGGCGGTGGAGCTCCAGGCCTCGGGCTACCTCATGAAGCCCGTCACCCAGGAGGACATTTCCTCCTTTTTGGACCGGCTGCGAACGGAGCTGGACGCGGAATTCCGCGCCCGCTGCGACCTGGATCTCCTGAAGGACCGCTACGAGAAGAGCCTTCCCCTGGTGCTTGACGACGCCTTCGCGGCGCTCCTTACGGGGAGCCGTCCCGTGTCGGAGGAGGAGATCGCCGAACTCTCCTCCTCGGGCCTTTCCTGGGACGGGGCTTCCTACGCCCTGGCGGTCCTTGGGCTGTTGGATCCCTCGGAGGCCGCCCGGGATCCCCTGGCCTCCGAACGGCTCAAGCTGCCCCTCCGGTCCGTCACCGAGGATACCCTTTCCCGTCACGGTCTCGCGCGTCATTCGGCGGCCCTCAACAGCACCGTGGTCTTCGCCGTTCGGGACCCGGGGGCCAATTTCATGAAGAAGCTCGACAATGCCCTGTACGAGTCGGTCAACACGGCGGAGCGGTACCTGGGAGCGACGGTGGCCTTCGGGGTAAGCGCCCCCTTTTCGGATCCTGAAGCCCTTGCGAAAGCCCTTCAGGAAGCAAACCGTGCCCTGGCCCTGGCCTTCCGCAGGGACGCGGGGCGCATCGTGTACGCCTCCGAGCTTCGCAATCCCGCGCCAAGCCTGCCCATGCTGTCCGCCGAGAACGCCCGTATCCTGGAACAGGCCGCCCGGAACGGCACCGACGGGGAGCTTGAGGAGGCGGTGGCCCTGGTCCGCCGCTCCCTCCCGCCGCATCCCGCGGACCTGGGCCTTTTCGCGGTGACCCTGTGCTCGTCGGTAGCCCGGGTGGCGGAATCCTTCGACGCCGATCCCGCGGGGGTTCTCGGCCCCGAAGCCCTTTCAAGGGGCCTCACCCCGAAAAACGCGGACGCCGCCTGCGACTGGGCCCTCTTTGCCCTTAAGTCTCTCCGGGCAGCCGCGGCGGACCGGCGGGTTTCCGGGGGGGAACGGATCGTGGAGCGCTTCCGCTCCCTGGTGGCGGACCGTTACGCCGAGGCCGACCTTTCCCTGGACGCGGTGTGCGACGAACTGGCGGTGAGCGCCTCCTACATCAGCCTCCTTCTCAAGCGGCATCTTTCAACCACCTTCACCGCCTACCTCACGGGGGTGCGCGTGGAGAAGGCGAAGGAGCTTCTGTGCTTCTCCGACCTGCTGGTGCTCGAAATCGCGGAGAAATGCGGGTACCGGGACGTGTACTATTTCAGTCACATCTTCAAAAAGGCTACGGGGGAATCCCCGAAAAAGTACCGTGAAACGCTTTCTTCGTGACCTTTCCATCGGACAAAGCGTGCTTCTGGCGGTCATGGCCCTGGTGTCCGCGGGGGTACTCCTTACCGTGGCGGTCCAGTACGTCTTTTACCTGAACGGCACGGACGCCCTTATCGAGCGCCAGTCCCGGGAGATCGACAAGCAGATCGTGCTCAACTACGAGAGCTACGTGAACTCCGTCATGGAGACCATGAACAACCTTCAGGCCATGACCAGGGATCTCGACGTGATCCGTTCCCGGGACCGGATTCGGGAGATTTGGACCTTTGCCATGGACAACCGAAAGGACATCGTGTCGGTGTCCCTCAGGGATGCCGCCGGCGGTAGTATCCTCTCGACGGACCTCCCCGGGGCCCTCGCCTCGGGCGGGGCTTCGGGCGCCGCCGCCGCCCTCGCGTCCCCGGAGATATTCGTGTTCGAAACCCTCTCTCCCGCTGTCTCCGACGCCGCCGCGGTCCGGGTCTACAAGGCCTCTTCCTGCCGGGCCGGGCAGGATCTGCTGCCCTGCGTCCTTTCGGTGACCCTTAACCTCCGGACCATCGGGGATCTCGCGGCCAAGACCGACCTCGGCGAGGGCGGCTACATTCTCCTCGCGGACGAGGATAACTCCCTCGTGTTTTCCACCCTGAGCGAGGGCTCCGCCGCCGCCGCCGAGGCCCTCCTGCTCGCCGAATCCCGGCATTTCGGCGGGGGTCGGGCCCGCTCCGGGAGCCGCAGCCTCTACGTGATGGTCAACACGGTCTCCCAGACCCGGTGGCGCATCATCCTCGGTTACGACATAACCCCCTTCGTCGAGACCCGCGCCCGTTCCCTCCTGGTGACGGTCCTGGTCACGGCCTTCGTCTTTCTCCTTTCCGCCCTGGCGGCGGGTATCGTCTCCCTGAGGATCTCCCGGCCCCTGGGCCGGCTTGAGCGGGCGATGGAGTGGGTAGAAAACGGGGATTTCGGCATCAGCGCGGAACCCGGCGGTCAGCGGGAGGTGGCGGCCCTGGCCCACGCCTTCAACCGTATGCTGGAGGAAATCAGGTCCCTCATGGAACGGCTCGTCTCGGAGCAGCGGGACAAGCGCAAGAGCGAGCTTCGGGCCCTCCAGAACCAGATCAATCCCCACTTCCTTTACAACACCCTCGATTCCATAGTGTGGCTGGCGGAAAACGGGCGCGCCGCCGACGTGATAACTACCGTGGTGGCGCTGGCCCGGTTCTTCCGCATCGGAATTTCCCGGGGGGACCAGTTCATTCCCGTTTCGGACGAGATCGAGCACGTGCGCAACTACCTCACCATCCAGAAGATCCGGTACATGGACCGCTTCGTGTACGACATCGAAGTGGAAGAGGGAATACTCCCCCGTAAAATCATGAAGCTCGTCCTTCAGCCCATCGTGGAGAACGCCATCAACCACGGCATCGGGGACGACACCGCCCGGGTAACGATCCGGGGCTTCGCCGATCCCGCGGGCGGGCGGACGGTGTTCGAGGTCGCCAATACCGGTTATGGTCTCACGGAGGGCCGCATCGCCGAGATCATGGAAACCCTTTCCAGCCCGGAACGGCGGGGCGGGGTGGGCCTCCGGAATACCTACCAGCGCCTTAAAATGTATTACGGCGAGGGGGCGGGGATCGAGATCGAAAGCGTTCCCGACGAGAGCACTACCGTCCGCATATGGATCCCCGTCGATAATCCCGCCGAAGGAGGCAACCCGTGAATGGTAACCCAGGGACTTTCCCCCGCCGGCGGGCATCCCTCGCCGCCGCAGCGGCCTTCCTGACCGCCGTCCTGGCAGGCGTCTGGCTCGGCGCCGTCTCCTGCGCGGGGGGCGAAAAACGGGCCGCGGTCTTTCTCTACACCGATTCGGACCCCTTCATCGCCTCCTACGTGGAGGAAATTCTCCGGATCGCCGGATCGGACCTGAAAATAGAGCGGTACTACGCCCGCAACTCCCAAACCATCCAGAACGAGCAGATCGAGGAAGCCCTGGCCCGACGCCCGGACATCTTCCTGGTGAACCCCGTAGACCGTTTGGGGATGTATCCCCTCATCGGCCGCCTCAAGGAGGAGAATCTCCCGGTAATCTTCTTTAACCGGGAGCCCCTTCCCCGGGATCTGGAGCTGTGGGAGCGATCCTGGTACGTGGGCGCCCGGGCGGAACAGTCCGGCCAGCTTCAGGCCGCCATCATCGCCTCCCTGTTCGGCAAGCCCGGCGGACCCGCTCCCCTGGACCGGAACGGCGACGGGCGGATCCAGGCCGTGATCCTGAAGGGAGAGCAAGGCCACCAGGACGCGGAGATCCGCACGGAGCAGGTGACCAAGAGTCTTGCGGCGGAGGGCTACGCCCTGGACATCCTGGCCACGGAGGTGGCCAACTGGAACGAGGAGCAGGCCTACCGCAAGACTGCCGCCCTGGCGTCCCGTCTCCTCGGCCGTATCGAGCTCGTCATTTCCAACAACGACGCCATGGCCCTCGGGGCGATCAGGAGCCTGAAGGACGCGGGGGCCTTCGCGGACGACAACGGCGACGGGCGCATCTCGTCCCTGGATAAAAGCTGGATCCCCGTGGCGGGCATCGACGGCATCAAGGACGCCCGGGACATGATCGAGCGGGGATACCTCGCGGGCACGGTATACAACGATTACCGCACCCAGGCGCTGGCGGTGGTGAGCCTGGCGCGCTCGGTGCTCGGCCTTCCGCCGCTCCCGGCGGCATCCCCGGAAGCGGGCCCGATCGAGGGAGTGGCGGGTAGCGGCTCGGCGAAATACCTGTGGGTGGACTACACTCCCGTGCGTCAACAGTGAGGAATCTCGCAAAAACTGTGGAGAATAGTCCATGTCGGGACCGCGAAAGGGGGCCCACAATGGGGATAAAGAAACGCGGGAATCCGGCGCCTGACTCGAGGGGGGCCGGAATCCGGCGCAAATCCACAAGGAGCGTTCCAATGAAAAAGACTCTCTCCGCTATCATGGCTGTCCTCATGGTCGTCGCGGGCGCCTCCGCCTTCGCCGGCGGATCCAAAGACTCTGGCAAGATCACTATCGGCGCGAACATCTATAACTTCGCCGACAACTTCATGAACGGCGTCATGAAGCCCGAGCTCGAGCGCTATGCCGCCGAGAAGGGCGCCAAGATCGAGATCGTGGACTCCGAGGGCCAGCAGGCCAAGCTCAACGACCAGATCGACGTGTTCATCACCAAGAAGGTTTCCGTCCTCGCCATCAACCTCGTGGACCCCGCCGCCGCCAAGACCATCATCGAGAAGGCCAAGAAGGCCAATATCCCCCTGGTGCTCTTCAACAAGGAAGCCACCGAAACCGGCGCCATGGCCAGCTACGACAAGGTCTGGTACGTGGGAACCAACTCCGCCGAGTCCGGTATCATCCAGGGCGAGATGATGCTCGCCGACTGGAAGGCTAACCCCTCCTGGGACAAGAACAAGGACGGCGTCGTCCAGTACGTGATGCTTAAGGGCGAGCCCGGGCATCCCGACGCCGAGGCCCGCACCAAGTATTCCGTTAAGGTCTTCACCGACGCCGGAATCAAGGTTCAGCAGCTCGCCCTCGAGGCCGACCCGAACTGGTCCACCCAGCACGGCAACGACAAGATGGCCGCATGGCTCACCTCCAGCTTCGCCAAGGACATCGAGCTCGTGATCTGCAACAACGACGGCATGGCCTTCGGCGCCATCAACGCCCTCAAGGCCGCCGGCGTGAAGCTCCCCCTCTACGGCGTCGACGCCCTCGACCAGGCCCTCTCCCACATCGCCGCCGGCGAAATGAACGGCACCGTCCTCAACGACGGCGTGAACCAGGCCCGGGCCACCCTCGACCTCGCGATCAACGCGGCGATGGCCAAGCCCGTCACCGAAGGCACCGCCTGGAAGCTCGCCGCCGACGGAACCAAGGCCGTGCGCGTTCCCTACGTCGCCGTGACCCCGAAGAACTACAAGGACTTCCAGAAGAAGTAAGCCCTAACGTTAGCGGTTTCCGCTTCCGGCCCCCGAGAGGCGCCGCCGCACGAGCGGCGGTTCCCCGCGGGCCGGGGGCGGTTTTTTGAATCGATTCAGGAGGCAGTACGTGCGGGAAGACAGCCTGTTGGCGATCCGGGGAATCGGCAAGTCCTTTTCCGGCGTCAGCGTTCTCGACGACGTGAGTTTCGACGTGCAGGCGGGAAGCGTGCACGCGCTGATGGGCGAAAACGGCGCCGGGAAGTCGACGCTGATGAAGTGCCTGTTCGGCATTTACACGAAGGACTCGGGGAAATTCTTCCTCGAGGGCGCGGAGATCGACTTTACCGATCCCAAGCATGCCCTGGAGCACGGGGTTTCCATGGTGCACCAGGAGCTCAACCAGGTTACCCAGCGCTCGGTAACCGACAATATCTGGCTCGGCCGGTATCCCCAGAAGGGCATTACCGTGGACGAGAAGAAGATGCTCGCGGACACCCGCGCGCTTTTCGAGCGCCTCAATATCCACATTGACCCGCGGGACAAGCTCTCAAAGCTTTCCGTCTCCCAGAGGCAGATGATAGAGATCGCCAAGGCGGTCTCCTACAACGCGCGGATCATCGTTCTCGACGAACCGACCTCATCCCTTACCGACAACGAGGTGAAGATGCTCTTCGACATCATCCGCTACCTCAAGAAGGAAGGGGTCGGGGTCATCTACATATCCCATAAGATGGAGGAGATCTTCGAGATCGCCGACGAGGTGACGGTCCTTCGGGACGGCCGCCACGCGGGAACCGTTCCCGTGGAGGGCCTCACCATGGACAAGATCGTGGCCATGATGGTCGGCCGCGACCTCAAGCACCGCTTTCCCCCGAAGACCAACGTTCCCGGGGAGACCCACCTGACGGTGCGGAACCTCTCGACCATGTACGCCCCCTTCGTGAACCGCGTGAGTTTCGAGGTGCGCCGGGGCGAGATCCTCGGCGTCGCGGGCCTCGTCGGAGCGGGCCGCACCGAGATGGTGGAGGCCCTCTTCGGCGCCCGCACCCGCTCCTCCGGCGAGATCCTGGTGGACGGCATTCCCGTGGACAACGGGAACCCCCACAAGGCCATCGCCAACCGCTTCGCCCTCCTCACGGAAGAGCGCCGCCAGACGGGCATCTACCCCATCGCGGACATAACCTTCAACACCTGCATCGCCAACGTGAAAAGCTACCGCACCAAGGGCGGCTGGCTTTCGGACCGGCGCATGAAGAAGGACACGGATTCCCAAATTAAGGCCATGCGCATCAAGACCCCGGGAAAGTCCGCCAAGATCCGCACCCTGTCGGGCGGCAACCAGCAGAAGGTCATCATCGGGCGCTGGCTCCTCACGGAACCGGACATCCTCCTTTTGGACGAGCCCACCCGGGGAATCGAC
>QKDA01000176.1 GCA_003246765.1 Spirochaetales bacterium
AAAAAAGTATACAGTAAACAGCGGTTTAGGGGTTTCCCGAGACGGGCGCTATACCCGTACCAAGCATGAGAGCCGCCATGACGCAGGCATCGCCGATGAGGTTGTCAAGAACGGTGTACTCATTGGGCTGATGGGCGGTTTCATCCATCTTGCTCCAAACCACGGCATCGAAGCCCGCATTGCGCAGATAGGCTCCAACGGTGCCGCCCCCAATGCCGATGGGACGGTGTTCGCGCCCGTACACGGCCTTGATGGATGCCCCGAGAGCGGTTACTACCGGGGCATTCTCGGCAGTAGCCCGGGATTCGACGGTCTGCTCCTCGGTCCAGGTTACGGTAACCCCGTATTTCTTTTCCACCTCCCGCGCGATCCGTTCGATTTCGGTTCGCACTGCCGCCAGGGGGTAACAGGGAAGAATGCGGCAGTCCATGCACATCACGTCATCCCCGGGAATGGTATTGATATTGGGTACGTTGGACTCCTTCTTCGTGGGCTGGAAGGTCGAACGGTTGGGCTCGAAAAGATCGTTTCGCTCGCCGAAGAATTCCTCCAGGGCGTTCATGCGCAGGGCCAGGTCGCAGGCCGCCAGATGGGCGTTCGCCCCCTGATCCGGCCGGGAACCGTGGGTTTGCTTTCCCTTGGTGACAAAGCGCAGCCACAGAAGGTTCTTTTCGGCTATCTCGATCGTCTCCCCCTCCTGGTCGCCCCCGTCGGGGATTACGATGATATCCTCCGCGCGGAAAAGGCTGTGGGCCTTCAGGAGATACTGTATGCCATAGGCGGAACCCACCTCTTCGTCAGCCACGAACAGGAGTTTCACCGTATAGGCCGGCTTTATGCCGTTTTCCAGGAAGGCCCTCGCGGCGAACACAGAGCCCGTGAGGCCCTGCTGGTTGTCTTCCACTCCCCGGCCGTATACCCTGCCGTCCTTCTCCACCGCGGTCCAGGGATCGGTTTCCCACTTGTTGAGGTCTCCCGGGGGTACCACGTCCATGTGGGTCATGATCCAAACCCGGCGGGAGTCATCCGCCCCGGGTATGGTTACCACGAGATTGGGACGGATTCCCGAAGGAACCCGGGTATCGGGAGCGTCGTAGCGCTCGAAGGAGGTGAAACCCTTGGAGCGGAGATACTCCGTCAGGGCTTCGCACTTTTTGAGCTCCCCTTCCCCGCCGGACTCCGGGGCCATGGCCGGGATGGAGGTCAAGAGGCGCTCCAGATCGACAATCTCCCCTTTACGGGCCTCAAGCCAGGCCTTGACTGCGTCGAGGGAGGTCATTTTTTTACCCCTGGGGCGGAATACTTCTGGTATACCGCCCAGGTGGAGGCGATAAGGGTATCCACGTCGGAATGCTTCGGGTTCCAGCGGATCGTCTTTCGGGCCAGCTCGGAGGTCGCGAAGAGGGCCGAGGCGTCTCCGCTCCTTCGGCCCACGTAGGCGGCGGGAATATCCTTGCCCGTGATCCGCCTCGCCGCCTCCACCATCTCCGTAACGGTGACGCCGGTTTCGCTGCCGAGGTTGACCGTGAGGCTCTCGCCCCTGGAGGCAATGTACTCCAGGGCGTTCACGTGGGCTTCCGCGAGGTCGGAAACGTGAACGTAATCCCTGACGCAGGTTCCGTCCCGGGTATTGTAATCCCGGCCGAAGATCTGGAGTTCCTTCCTCCAGCCCGAGGCTACCTCCATGACGATGGGGAGAAGGTTTTGCGGATTCCGCTCGAGGCCGGTAATGCTCCCGTCCACGGAGTAACCCGCGGCGTTGAAGTAGCGCAGGGCGGCGTATTTAATGCCCTTGATCTGATCGTACCACGCCAGGAAGCGCTCGATCTCAAGCTTGGTGAAGCCGTAATAGCTTTCCGGGTTGGTGGGATGCTTTTCGTCGATGGGCACGTACTGGGGAGAGCCGAATACGGCGGCGGACGAGGAAAACACCACGTTCTTGCACCCGTGGGTCCCCGCGGCGTTGAGCATGTTGAGGGTTCCCGTGATATTGTTCACGGAATATTTCTCCGGCTGCGCCATCGATTCACCCACTGCCTTGTAGGCTGCGAGATGCACGCAGCCGTCAAAGCCGCGAGCAAAGGCAGCCTCCACGTCGCTGCTGTGACGGATGTCGCCGGCGATGAAATCGGCCCCGGGAAAGAGATTCCCGAGCTGGCCCGAGGAGAGATTGTCGAAAACGGTCACGGAGTGCCCTGCGCCGAGCATGGCCTTAACGACGTGGCTTCCTATGTAGCCCGCCCCTCCGAGTACGAGTACCTTCATATTTTTTCCTCCAACTGAAGTGAAATGGATTCCCATTGACTGGATAATTCGTGAATTCGTTCTTCCAGGGCCGTGATCTCGGCCTGGACCTGGCGGCTCTTAAGGGCGTCGGTATAGCACTCCGGACGGGAGAGTTCGCCGTGGAGGGCCTTCAGGGCCGTCTCGGCGCCGTCGATTTCCCCGAGGAGCCTGGATTCTTCCCTCTCGAGCTTGCGCCGTTCCGCCTTGAGCCTCTTTTCTTCCTCATAACCGGCGGCAGGAGAGCCCCGGGAATCCCGGTTTCCCGCATTTCCCTGGGCCGGGGAGCCCGACGTCCCTGCGCTTCCGGATGGGCCGGCGGCTTCAGCGCTCTCCCGTTCCAGGCGTTCCGTATAGTACCGGTAGTCCCCGGGGAAGTTCCGCACCCTGGAGGCCACCCCCCCGCCGGGAGCGGTGAGCTCCAGTACCCGGGTCGCCAGGGCTTCGATAAAGCCCCGGTCGTGGGACACGAAGATCACGGTGCCGCCGAAGGATTCCAGGGCGGAGAGGAGCACGTCCTTCGAGTGGAGGTCCAGATGGTTCGTCGGCTCGTCGAGGATGAGCAGATTGATGGGCTTCAGCAACAGGCGCAGCAGGGCCAGCCGGCTTTTTTCGCCCCCCGACAGCACGTTGATTTCCTTGTAGATATCGTCGCCCCGAAAGAGAAAGGACGCGAGCATGTCCCGGAGCTTGGGAATGAGTTCCAGGGGGGCCTCCCCTTCCAGGAGTTCGAGGATCCGCTGGCTTCCCGTGAGGAGCTCCGCGTTGTCCTGGGAAAAATACCCCGGCAGGACCCCCGCGCCCAGGTTCACGGCCCCCTCATAGGCTCCGTCCGCCCCTGAAAGCATGCGTAAAAGAGTGGATTTTCCCGCCCCGTTTCGTCCCACCACCACGAGACGCTCCCCCTTTTCGAGCACCAGGTCGAGGTTTTCGATAACAGTACGCTCCCCGTAGCGCTTTGTGAGGCCTGCCGTGGTGATCACGAGCCTTCCCGTATGAGGAGCCGGAGGAAAGCGGAAGTGAATCTTTTTAAGGCTCTCGGGAATCTCGATGCGCTCCATCTTTTCCAGGCGCTTGATCCGGTCCTGCACCATGGCGGCCTTGGAGGCGTTGTAGCGGAACCGCCGGATAAAATCCTCGGTCTTCGCTATCTCTTCCTGCTGCTCCTCGAAGCGCTTGATGAGCGATTCCAGCTCCACCGCCCTTACCCGCTCATAGTTCGTGTACGTACCCACGTAACGGGTGACGGAACCCCCGAAGAGCTCATACACCTCGTTTACCGTAACGTCGAGAAAGTACCGGTCATGGCTGACTATCAGGAAGCCCCCGGTAAACTCCCGGAGCCAGGTTTCCAGCCAGGAGCGGGCCTCGATATCGAGATAGTTGGTGGGCTCGTCAAGGAGGAGAATATCCGGCCGTTCCAAAAGGATCTTCGCCAGGGCCACGCGCATCTGCCATCCACCGGAGAATTCCTCCACGGGACGGCCGAAATCGGAAACGTCGAAACCCAAGCCCAGGAGGGTTTGTTCAGCCATGGCCCTGCGCCGATGCCAACCCGAATCCTCCAAGGCAAGCTGGGTCTCGTGGTGTTCCTCCACCAGGCGCAGGGTTTTCGAGTCCTCCGCGGGGGATCGGGCAAGCTCGTCGCCCAGGGCTTCGAGTCGGTCGTAGAGCTCCCTGCCGTAGGCGAAGGCGGTATCGATTTCATCCATCAGGGCGCGCCCGGAGTGCACGATTCCCGACTGGGGCAGGTAGGAAACGCGGGTGCCCCGCTGGATTGCCCGCTCGCCGGAATCGGGTTGAATGGTCCCCGCGAAAACCTTCATGAGGGTGGATTTACCGGAGCCGTTGGCCCCAGCAAGGGCGGCCTTGGTTCCCGAGGCGAGATTGAGATTGACCGAATCAAGGATATCGCGGTTGCCGAAGGCGAGGGAAACCCGGGAAAATTGGACAAAGGCCATCGCTAGAAACCGCCTTGCCCCGTGGTGTCGGGGGAGAAAAAGAGAACCGTGGGGGTAAGGCTCCGGGAATCAGCGACACCGTCGCGAACCAGGGATTCCGGAACGTATTCCAGCCTGAGGCCCTTGTCGTCAAGGGTATAAAGGAAGGTGAGGGGGGCCGAGGCCTGGTCGAACAGGAGGGAGAAGGCCCCTGTATAGGTCGCGGGCAGCGTATCGCCGAGGAAGCGGTCGAACTGAATAGAGCCGTCCGCGCCCGAGCCCGAGGGTATCACCGAGGGAACCAGGAGCTGGTAGCCGCTCCAAAGGAAACGGTTGTCCGGAAGGAACTGCAGGACCCCGTAGTTTCCGGACACGAAACGGGTCGAAAGGAGGGTTATGGACTGAAGGAGCCCTGCCCTCCTTTCGGTTTCCTCCTGGACGATCTGCTCGGGGGTAAGGTCCAGGGCCGCGAAAAACTCCGACCGGGGCATGCCGTTGGAATCGGTGTACTGAACCATGATGAGATCCGAGCGCCTGACTTGCACGGTAAGGCTGGAGCCCTCGAAACGATAGTATCCAGAGTCGTCCCGGGTTATTCCCGTGTATTGGAAGGTCACCACCCCGTCGGCCCCCTCGATGCGGGCGATGCCGGAGGCCCGTCCGGGGAAAAATCCCTGGCGGGAGTCGATCTTGGCCAGGTTAACCCGGTTGGCCCGCAGCATGGCCCTCCACGCCTCGGGATACCAGGAGCGGGAAAGGAGGTTCTCCAGGGTTTGGTCGGGGCCCGCATCGGTCACGGGCTTAAGGGCCGAGTCGGTTTCCCGCTCGTCAAACAGGGCCAGGTTATAGGAGAAGCACCAGCCCAGGGTCCCGTCGTCGGTCATTATTTCGTACCAATCCCCTTCCAGGGGAGCGTTCGCGGCAATCACGGGCTGGCCCTTGCCCTTCCGGACGATCTTGATCTTTTCGCCCTCCCGGAGGCGGTAAACCTGGCGGGAGGTATTTTCCGGATCCGAGCGCACGGGAAGCCCGTCCAGCTTCACGGACGCGTAGGTATGGCTAAACTCGGCTAATTCCTCGGCGGCCTTGCGGGCAGCGGCGCGGCTTTTATAGAGGGAAAGCTGCCACAGCGGAATCTCGGCCCGCTTGACGGGGCCCTTTTCCAGGCCGACCACGTACACCTGCCCGATATTCGACTGTATGTAAACGGGAACCACGTCGCCGGCGGCAAGGCCGTACTCGGAAACAGACCAGTTGATTACCCCGTAGCCGATCTTTCCCGTGCAGGAGGAGAACAGGAAAAGAAAGAGGGCGACGACGGGAAGGAATGCGTAACGGATGGAACTGGTGCGGATAGCCATGAAAGCAGAATACCCTATCGACGGCTATATTTCAATCAGAGAGGGATTGGCGTACACCGACAGGGCCCAAAAGCACAGGAAGAAGCGGAAGGAATCCTGCCGGAGCAGTTCCGCGTCCAGGGCGAGGCCCAAAAGCAGGGCTGCGGTGACGCCGGTCTTGCCGCGATGAAAGCCCATAATCCACTGGTCAAAGGCCGCGTCCCGGGAAGGATCCGCGAGAAAGCCGCGCAGGAGCTCCGCCAGTTCGGGGTCTTCCCTTTTTCGCAGGGAAAAGCACTCGTCGAGATAGCCTTCGAGCAGGGATGCCCCGCGGCTTCGGTCTCTTGCCCAGGATTCATAGGCAAAAAAGAATTTTTTCGGCATTCCCATCATGGAAGAGACGGTGAGGATGGTTTCGTCCGCCACGTGGGGCGGAAGGCTCTCGTTGCGGAGGAGGTCCAGCAGGATGGGTATGGCCGAGGGATTCGCGAATTCCGCGATGGCCTGTACCCCCCGCACGAGAACGAAGGGGTTGTTTGAGGTTTCCAGGGCTTCGGCAATGAGGAACTGGCTCTTGGCGTCCCCAATCCGCGCCAAGGCCAGCATGGATTCCCCCGCCAGCCGATAGTCCGGGCTGAAGATCCGTTCCTTGAGCAGCGGGACCGCTTGGTGGACCCGGAATTCCCCGAGGATCCGGGCCGCGGGGCCCGCGGTGGTGAAAGCCCCGTCCCGAAGCTCCGAAAGGAGGGCCTCCCTCACCTTGGACGAAAGGCGCTTGAGGTTTGACACCGAGAGCAGGGCCTCGTAGCGCACAGCGAAGCGGGCGGAAGAGAGGCGGTCCAGGAGAACCTCCGCGGAAACCCCCGAGGCCACGGTGCCGAGTTCCGCGATTATCTCCGTTTCCTCCTCGGGATCCTCCGTGGCGTCCAGGCGCCTAAGCAAGGTTAGGGCCCGCATATCCCTGGGGGAAAAGAGCACGGCCAGGGTGTCCCGGACGGGGAAACTTCCCAGGTCGAGAAGATTTCGCTGGGCCCAGAATCCCAGGCCCAATACCGCCGCCGCCAGCAGGAAGAAGATCCGCCACGCCCATAGGGGGGAGGCGCCCGCCGCGGAAAGGGCATCGAGAACCGAGCCCCCGGCCACGGCCCCCAGCGCCCCGGTGGAACCGAGGATAAAGTAATAGAGCATGCTGAGGTTGAGGATTCCTTCCTTGGGTACCATCGCGAAAAAATAGGTCTGGGCGGCGCTTTCCTGCCCCGCAAAGCCCATATTGACCGCCGCGGAGAGGAGGCACAGGAAGGCCAGCGAGAAGGCCTGATGGCCAATGCCCGGGGCCAGGATAGCCGGGACCAGGCTCAGGGCGCTCACGGCGGCAAAGATGATATACATCGGCTTTGCCCCAAGCCGGTCGATGGACACCCTCATAACGAAGCCCATGAGCAAGGCCCCGAGGCTTGCGCAGACGGAAAACACCGTCACGAGGCTGTCGGACTGGCCGTAGACGGCCTTCCCGTAGACCACGATAAAGGGGCGGGCCATTCCGATGCCGATACCTAGAATCAGGTAGCTCAGCACAAACCGCCTAAAGTTGGGCTCCCGAAAGGCTTGGGCCGTCTCTGCCCACAGGGAGCGCTCCCCCCGTTCCTTCTCCCTCGGGTGGACCCGGGGATCCGGGAGCCTGTACAGGAGGGCGGAAGCCGCGAAGCCCGCGGCGATGCCGATGACGAGCACGAGGTTGTAGGTTTCAACGCCCTCGTTGTGCCAGAGCAAAAAGGCAAGGAAAAGGGTTCCCAGAAGGGCGGTCCCGTTGTTGATCAGGCTCAGCCTGACTATGTACTCTCCCCGGTCCTTCCCGGGAGCGAGAAAGCCGATGACGGGATTGTTCGCGATGAGGCCGATGCCCCGGAAGAGGTTGAACAGAAAAGCCGATAAAAGGAGGATCCCCAGCGCGGCGCCTAGGTTGCCCGCCCCTGCCAGGAAGGGAATGAAAACCATGGGGAGAAGGGCTCCCGTGCGGAGCATCCAGAAATTCGCGAAGGTTTTAACCAGGCTTCCCGACCGAACCAGGGCCTTTCCGATGGGGATGGCGAAAAAAGACAGGTACATGAAGGCGTTCAGCAGGCCTACCTGGGTGCTTGAGGAGCCGAGGGCCAGGGCATAGAGGGTCAGGGTATTGCCGGTCACGAGGGAAAAGGAGAAGGAATTGACCGCGCTGTAGGCGTTAAAGGTCCGACGTCCCTTTTTGATACGGAAAGACGACAGTTGCTCACTCATCTTTCTTATTGTATCTTTTTTTTCATGAAACACTCAACCATACCCGTACGCTCCGAGGTTTCCCCCTCGGATTGCTGGAATCTTGATTCCCTTTACCCGAACGATGAGGCATGGGAAGCGGACCTCCTCCGTTTCTCCGAGGCTTCCAAGAATATTAACGCCCTCAGGGACTCCCTTGCCCCCGAGGGGTCCAGGCTCCTGCCACTCCTGGACCGCTACCGGGACGCCCAGCTCCTGGGAGAAACCCTGGGCAACTACGCCTTCCTGAAAAAGTCCTCCGACGAGGGGGACGCGAAAAACCTGGACCGCATCGGCCGTTTTATGATGGCCGCCAGCGCCTTCGAGGCCCAAACGAGCTGGTTTATCCCCGGGATCCAGGCCATGGACGAAACCGGCCTCCGTTCCCTCGCTGCGGCGGAGGAATTCGCCGGTTACCGGGTATGGCTCGAAAAGCTCCTCCGCATGAAGCCCTACATACTCTCCGAGAAGGAAGAGCGTATCCTCGCCCTTCAGGGAGAAGCCCTTCAAACCCCGAGAAACGCCTTCTCTATCCTCACCAACGTGGATTTGGACTTCGGTTCGGTGGATACCCCGGAAGGAAAGCTGCCCCTGAGCCAGACGACCTGGTCGGCCTTTATGGAAAACCTGGACCGCTCCGTGAGAAAGGCCGCCTACGAGGCCTTCTACGGCACCTATGAAGCCCACGCGAACACCATTGCGGCCCTGTACGCCGGAAGCGTCAACCGGGACGTGGCGGCCGCCCGTATCCGGGGATACCCCTCGGCCAGGGAAATGGAGCTCTTCCCCGATCGGGTTCCCGCAAAGGTATACGACAACCTCGTCTCCACGGTACGGCAAAACCTTGGCCCCCTCCACCGCTACTACAGCCTGCGAAAGCGGGTTCTCGGCCTCGACGAGCTTCGCCATTACGACGTTTACGTACCCCTGGTCCCGAAGGCGTCCAGGGCAACCACCTATGATGAGGCCGTAGCGCTGATTGCCGAGGCCCTTGCCCCCCTGGGGGAGGAATACGTAAGCACCCTGTCCCGGGGCCTCCTCGGGGGCTGGGTAGACCGCTACGAGAACAAGGGGAAACGTTCCGGCGCCTTCTCTTCGGGGGGATTTCAGGGGGAACCCTATATCCTCATGAATTACAAGGAAGAGGTCCTGCGGGACGTGTTCACCCTCGCCCACGAGGGGGGCCACTCCATGCACAGCCGCTATTCCGCCGCCAATAATCCCTTCATGTCGTATAATTACACAATCTTCGAGGCCGAGGTCGCTTCCACCTTCAACGAAGACCTCCTTTTCAGGCATCTCATGAAAATCTCCGAAGATCCGAAGATCCGGACCTATCTCCTCGCCTCCCGGGCGGGCGACATTCTGGCCACCCTCTACCGGCAGACCATGTTCGCCGAATACGAGGCAACCACCCACCGGCTCGTGGAAGAGGGAACGCCCCTGACGGCGGAACTGCTCCGATCGGAGTACAGAAGCCTGCTGGAGGCTTACTTCGGGCCGGAAATGCGCCTTGAGGACACGAGCGACCTCGAAGGCATGAGGATACCCCACTTCTACAACGCCTTTTACGTATACAAGTACGCTACTGGAATCTCCGCCTCCCTTGCCCTGGCGGAGCGGGTGACCGGCGGAGGAAAGGCCGAACGGGATGCCTATTTCAGCTTCCTGAAATCCGGCGGGTCCCGCTATCCCATCGACGCCCTCAAGGTAGCCGGGGTGGACATGGAGAGTCCCGAACCGATCGCCGCCGCCTGCGCCGCCTTCGACCGGATTGTGACGGAACTGGAGGGCATTCTGAGCTAAGAGTTTGACGACCCCCCAAGGGAGGGGTTACAATCTAGGGAATGAAGTCCTACTTCCGCGTTGCCCTGGCCGCCGCTGCCCTAGGCTTTTGCCTCTCCCTCCCCCTCGCCGCCGCCCCTTACGCCGCCCGTTTCGAGCATATCGGAACGGCGGAGGGGCTTCCGAACGACGCGGTTTCCGCGATGGTTCAGGATTCCCGGGGGTTCATCTGGATCGGGACCCAGGGCGGGCTTGTCCGTTGGGACGGCTACCGGTTCGAGCTCTTTGAAAACGAGCCCTTTAACGACAACACCCTCATTCATAACCAGGTACAGACCCTTTATCTCGACGGGGACGTGCTTTGGATAGGGACTTACGGCGGGCTGGACAGGCTCGACCTGACTACACACCGTTTCACCCACTACAAGAACAATCCAAACGATCCGGGAAGCCTTGGGCACGACCTGGTGATAGCCATCGGAAAGGACCGCCTGAACAGGGTCTGGGTAGGAACCCAGAACGGACTGTACCGTATGGAAAACCTGAACGGCGAATTCACTGCCTACCTGCCGGATCCCGAACGGCAGGCAGCCCCCGAACGGGCCGGAGCCCTGCCGGGGCAGACGGTACGCTCCATTCACCTCGACGCCAAGGGAAGGCTGTGGATAGGCACCTCCCAAGGGGGACTCGCGCTCTACGACGAAGGGGCGGATGCATTCAGGGTTTGGTCCTTTGATAAAACGAACCCCCGAAGCCTGCCCTCCCCCGCCGTCATGGACATAGACGAGGATAAAAACGGTCGGCTGTGGTTCGGCCTGTGGAACGGCGGACTCGCAAGCTCCCTGGATCCCGAAAGCGGAGTATTCCAGAGATATCCCACCGAGGACGGACGCGTCTACGCCGTAAATGCCCAGGATCCCCTGAAGGTGTACGTCGCGAGCTGGGGCGGGGGGCTCTTCGAGATCGACCGGGACAGCGGCAAGGTCGTCCGTTACCAGCACGGGTCGGCGCCGGGAACCATCTCCCATGACGTGGTCTATTCCTTCCTCCCGGACGAGTCCGGCGACCTGTGGATCGGGACCAACGGCGGGGGCCTGAACCGGCTCAGCCGCAACGAGGGTTATTACGACGTATTCGACAACGACCCCTCAAACCCGGATTCCCTCTCCGCCGGAAAGGCCACCTCCATCCTCCGGGACCGCAAGGGCCGTCTCTGGATCGGGGTATACAACGGCGGCCTCAATCGGTATAACGACGAGACAGGAAAGTTTACCCACTACCGCCATGACTCGAAGGTAGCTGCCTCCCTTCCCAGCGACATTATCAACGCCCTCTACGAGGATAGCCGCGGGCGGCTTTGGATCGCCACGAACGACGGCCTCTCCCGCTACGACGAGGAAAGGGACCGTTTCATCAACTGGCCCCTGGACGCCCTGCCGGATACCATCTTCTACTCGATCCTGGAGCACCCCGACGGCAGGCTTTGGCTCGGCACCTACACCAAGGGCCTCGTGCTCCTGGATCCCGAGAACGGGAGCTATGAATGGTTCCAGCCGGACCCCAAGGGAGAGAAGGGCCCCCGAAGCGGCCTTGTTTTCTGCATGGACTACGACAGCCAGGGGCGGCTCTGGCTGGGCACCAACGACGGCCTTACCATAAAAAACGGGGACCTCTTTAAGACCTATACATACGACCGGAACAACCTCGCGGGCCTTTCTTCGGATACGGTGCGATGCATGTACCGCGACAGTTCGGGATATTTTTGGCTCGGTACCACCGGAGGAGGGCTCCTCCGTTCCACCGCCACCGACGGGGTCTTCACCCTGTACACCCGCAAGGACGGACTTCCGGCCCTGAACATACGGCACATCGTGGAGGATCGCGCGGGTAACCTCTGGATCGGGACCTCCTCGGGGCTGACCATGAAAAAGAGGGGAGAGAACGTCTTCCGGGGGCTTTCGGTATTCACGAGCCTCAAGAACCGCGATTTCCATACCGGCTCCTGGAGGGATACCCAGGGAAACCTTTATTTCGGCGGAACCAACGTCATCTACCGCTTTAACCCGAATAACCTTCCTGAGGATTTCTCGTCGCCCCGGGTGGAGATAGCGGATTTCCGCCTCGGGGAGGGCCGCGCCGAAACCTCCGTAGATCCTGCCTATCTTGACTCCCTACGCCTGTCCTACAGAGAAAATACCTTTTCCGTTGAATTCTCGGTGATAGACTTTTCGCTGCCTGAACAGAACATGTACAGCTACTACCTGGAGGGCTTTGACAGCTCCTGGAAGGCCCCTACCCGGGAGCGCCGGGCGGAATACACGAATTTGCCCGGGGGCAAGTACGTGCTCCACGTTCGGGGGTCCAATCCCGACGGGGTGTGGACCGGCGAGGAGAGAACCCTGAGGATCCATGTCGAGTCCCCTCCCTATCTCCAGCCCTGGGCCTGGGTCCTGTACCTGGCGTTTCTCATCGGCGTGGGCTATTTCATCGCCATGCTCCGAAGCAGGCAGGACCTTTCGCTTAAGGTCGCGGAACTGACCAAGCTGAAGGGCGAACTGGAGGCGGCCAACGACCGCCTGGTGGAGCAAAACCGCGTGGACGGCTTGACGGGCATTTCCAACCGGAGGCACTTCGACGAATACGCCGAGCGGACCTTCTTCTTCGCCAAGCGGGACAATCTGCCCATCAGCGCCCTCATGATCGATCTCGACCATTTCAAGCTCTTTAACGACCTCGGGGGCCACCAAAAGGGCGATGACGTGCTCAAGCTCGTGGCAACGACCCTGCGGGACTGCGTAGACCGAACCACCGACATGGTAGCCCGCTACGGCGGCGAGGAATTCTCCGCAGTCCTTTTCGACACCGACGTCAAGGGAGCCCTGCTGATGGGCGAGAGGATGCGTCAGGCCGTATGGGATCTCGCCGTGGCCCACCCCGCCGAGGTGACCGGGGGCAGGCTGACGATCAGCGTCGGGGCCGCCACCGCGGATCCGCTCTCGCCCATAGGCGTAGACGAACTCATCGGCATGGCAGACAAGGCCCTCTACAAGGCAAAGTCGCTGGGAAGGAACCGCGTGGAGACGGAGAGGTCCGGAGCCGAAAACTAGAAGAGGGTCATCCGGGGACGGGTAATGCCCCCGGGGACGACTCTCCCGGGGACTACTCCGTCCCGAGGGCTACCCGAAAACCCTGCCCCCCCTCCACCGCGTCGGGCAGGGTGCCAAAACTGCCACCTATCTGTATGCGCCACCCCCGGCCGATCCAGCTGCCTCCGCGAACCGTCCGCTTCAGGGGCGTTGAGCCGCTGAAGGCGTCGTAACACCACTCCCATACGCTGCCGCTCATGTCGTAGAGCCCCAGGGCATTGGGGGCAAGGGAGCCCGCGGGGGAGTTCGATTCCCGTTCATAGACCGCCACCATATCCGCCCGGGACTGTTCCGTCCACGACGCGGTCCCCCCGCTGGGCCAGGTTCCGCTGGTCCACGCCAACCCGTCGACGTAACGGGCGGCAAATTCCCACTCCGCTGACATCGGAAGCCTAAAACCCTTCGCCCCGGGACGAATTCTCGGGGCATCCGGGTCGAGCAGGCAAAGGGAAAGGGCTTCCGCCACGGAACGCAGCGGCTCCTCGCCGGACCCGGAACCGAGATATGCCGGCTCCAAGCCGCAAAGTTCCGAAAGCAGGTTGCACCAAAGCACCGCCTGAATCCAGGAAACCCCCTCCTGGGGGTAGTCGTCCCCGGGACTGACCCCTCCGGGCAAGGGTCCCAAATCATAGCCGTACTCGTCCGCCTTAGCCGCCACGGAGCGAAACAGGGAAACCCGGGTCTCGGTTTCCGCGAGCCATAGGGGAGATTCAACCCTCAGGGCCCCCTCCTCGTCGAGGCTACCCCCCGGGGCGGTTCCCGAAGGAACCTTCTTCAGAACCAGACTAACTCCGCAACCGGGAACCGTAATGACCGTCGTTTCAAGCCCCTCGGAGGCCTTGACCCGGTAATCGGGCCTTGGAACCAGGGATGGAAACCGAAGGATCAAGCCGAATAACCCCAGGAGCGACAGGGGGATCAGAAAGGAAAGTAGATTTTTGCGGGTGATGCCCATGATTCTCTCCGTAACCTTCGTATCGACCGAAGCCACCTTAAGGCAGGAAACAACGGTCCAGCGATAACTATAGCATGGGAACCATGGAAATCGGGGAGCGCGTCCCCAAGGATGACCCGATTCTCGACGCCGCAGCGCTTTTCGGCATCCCCTACCTCTATCCCTGGCAACGGCTGGTCATCGCCAACATTTTGGACGCGGTAGAGGCCGAACAGTCGGAGCGGGAACGAAACGCAGGGGCTTCCGGCGGAAAACCAGAGGCTTTGAGCGATCTTTTTGACGAGGACGGGGTTCACCGGGGCAGGCAGATCGTTCTTTTGCCGACGGGGGCGGGGAAGTCCCTGTGCTTCCAGCTTCCGGCCCTGCTTCTCAAGGGGCCGACCCTGGTCATATACCCCCTTCTGGCCCTCCAGGGTGATCAGAGGCGGCGTCTATCGCTGCAGGGTATCGAGGCGGCGGTTTTTCGCGGGGGCCAGAGCCCGGAGGAACGGAAAAGGGAGCTCGACCGGATGGAGGGCCGCGACGGAAAGCCCCCGGCTCCCCTGATCATAGCGAATCCCGAGGTGCTCGCGGGCCCTGGAATCCTCGAGAGGATAAAAAGAATGGGGCCCAGCCACGTAGCCGTCGACGAGGCGCACTGCGTTACCGAATGGGGCGACAGCTTCCGGCCCGCCTATCTCGCCCTCGGCGATCTCATTGAAAGGATCAACCCCCCGGCGGTTACCGCCTTCACCGCGACCGCTAGTCCCGTCGTTCTAGAGCGGGCGGCGGAGATTCTTTTCCGGGGCAGGGCCCACCTCGTACGGGGGGAGTCGGACCGCCCGAATATACGCTTTTCGGTGAACCGCTGTTTCGTCAAGGAAGCGGCTCTCTTGAGGGAAACCGCCCGGAGAAGGCGGCCCATGATCGTATTCTGCTCCACCCGGGGAGGTACTGAACGGGTAGC
>QKDA01000092.1 GCA_003246765.1 Spirochaetales bacterium
CCTCATTGCCGCGGCCTGGGACGCCCTGGAGGCCCAGCGGTTCGACGAGGCCCGGAGGAATCTGGACCGCGCCCTTTCCATCGCCGAAGCGGGACCGGACTGGGCGATCACGAACCTCGCCCTTCTGGTGCTGGACCCCTCGGTCCCCCCCCCCGAGGCCCGGGCCTTCCGGGAGGAACTCCGCTCCGGGGCTTACGGCGCCGTCTCTCCCTCCTGGCTCGAGCCCTTCGGGGCGGACTGACTTATTCCTCCGTCAGGGTGAACTCCCCGCCCTGATAGGTCCTCGTGGCCCCCGCTCCGGGTATAGCGAGCTTCCAGCGCCGGGCGTCCACGGCTCGCTTTCCCCCCGCGCGTTTCACGGTCACCCGGGGTTCCGTTCCGCTCAAGTCCACGTCGATCCAAAGCTCCGCAAAGTCCCCTGACCGGTAGCCGTACCCGTCGCCATCGTCGAGATAGAGGTTTCCCGCGGCCTTTCCCGACCCGTCGGGAAGGGCCAGAATCGTAAGTTCCCCCTCGTCGAAATCCTCCGTGCTCCGGCCCGCCTCTCCCAGGGGCAGGACCGAACCGCCCCGCTGCAGGAGGATCGGCTGATGGGTGTCCTCAGCCGTGTTTTCCCCCACCAGCGTGATCTCGCGCCAGTCTCCCTTCGGCAGGGCCGGTTCCGAGGCCCACTGGGGCACCACCGCAAGGTCGGGTCCGAGCATGAACGCGCGGTCTTCCCGCCTGAGCGAGAGGTCGGTAGGGTCGGCAAAGAAGACCGGACGCATCACGGGCATGCCCGTGACGCTCGCTTCCCGGAAGAGGGTGTAGAGATAGGGAAGAAGCCGGTACCGCCGCTTTAGGGCCGTGCGGGCCGCCTCCTCGGTTTCGCTCCCGAAGGCCCAGGGTTCCTGGGGAAGGGAGTTTACCTCCGTGTGGCTCCGGGCGAAGGGGAACAGGGAGCCCAGGGCGATCCAGTCGGCGTAGAGGTCCGGCGAGGCGTTTCCGGTATACCCGCCGATATCGGGGCCGCTGAAGGGCTGCCCCGAAAGGCCCAGGTTAAGGCTCATCGGAACGGACATCTCGAAGTGGGAGCGGGTCGCCGCGTTATCCCCGGTCCAGGTAGCCGCATAGCGCTGGCCCCCGAGAAAGTTCGCCCGGGTCAGCACGAAGGGCCGCCTCTCGGGACGGGCCGCGAGCATCCCCTCCCGGGTAGCCCGGGTCATGAGAAGGCCGTACGCGTTGTGGTAGCGCCCGTGGGTTCCCGCGGGGATGTCAGCGTCCCCGAGGTGAGCGTTCGTAACTGGCATGGTGCCGCCGATTCCGTCGAACACCGCGGGCTCGTTCATGTCGTTCCACACACCGTCAATCCCAGCGGCGAGAAAGTCCCCGTAGAGACCCGCCCACCAATCCCGGGTAACTTGCCGGGTAAAATCGGGGAACACGCAGGCCCCGGGCCACACGTTGCCCACGTAGGGCAACCCCGCCGCGTCCTTCACCCATACATCTTTTTCGGTGCCCGAATCGTAGACGGCATAACCCGGTTCCCGTTTCACCCCCGGATCGATCATCCAGATGGACTTGAATCCGTTATCGTGGAGCCATTCGTTCAGGCCCGAGGGGTCGGGAAAGCGGTTCCGGTCAAAGGTAAACACCCGGTAGCCGTCCATGTAGTGGATATCGAGCCAAATAACGTCGCAGGGAAGGTCCCGGTCGCGGAAGCCCTGGGCGATCTCCCTTACCTGTGCGTCGGGGTAGTACGAATAACGGCACTGGTGGTAGCCCAGGGCCCACAGGGGCGGAAGCTCTATCGTTCCGATGAGGGACGCAAGGCGGGCCATGACCTCCTGCGGGTCCTTCCCCTCGATAATGAACACCCTCGAGGCGGGTCCGTCGGACTCGAAATCGATGGAGCCCTCCAGGGTGAGCTTTAGCCGCCAGGTAGAGTCGGAGAGCACCCCGAAGGCGCTCCCGTCCTTCCGCACTGCCAGCACCCAGGGATGGGACTGATAGAGCTGCATGCCATATACCTTGGCGTAGCCGTAATTGTCCGTGTTCCAGAGGAACGAGGTTTTTCCGGACCGTTCGAGCCCACCGAAGGCTTCGCCCGTGCCGTAGAGGTTAGTCCCCTCCGGAATCGGAACCGTTACGCAGGACTTTTTGCCCGTCGTCGAAAAAACGGGTTTTACCGCCCACTTTGGGGGAAGCGGCCCCGATGTACGGGGTTCATCCCGAAGCGCGAAGGAGGGCAGGTTTTCGCCCCCGTCGAATCCGGCGGGATAAAAAACGGCCGTCCCCTCCGAGACCAGTTGGGCGCGGGCCGTGGCCACCAGGGTCCGGTTTGCGCTTAAGGGCGCAATCTTAGTGGTGCAGGCGACCAGAGCGGTAAGCGCAAGAGCATAAAGGGAAAGCAAGCGGAATCGGCGGAAGGTTCTGTTCATACGACATTGTAGGGGCGAGTAAGGGGTTATTGCAACGAAAACGCCGTCAAATGCCTTATACTTAAGAACGATGAAAAGCAAAACCGCGGCATTGGATAACTTGTACCTTGAAATCGTCGAAAACCTCTGTACCCTGAACGGCAAATTGGAGGCGATTGTCGAATCCAGCACCAACGGCATAGCGGAAATAGATCTCTCAGGCAGGATCATCGCCTGGAATCCCTCTTTTCAGAAACTGTTCAATATCGGCCATCCCTGCCCCGAGGCGGATTTTCTCTTCGACTATATTCCCGCCCGGGAGGCGCTGTCCGCGGAAGCCCTTCCCTTCATCCATTCCCGGCAAACGATAGTGCTGCAGGACGTTTTAATAGAAGGCCCCAAATTCGGTTGCAGCAAGCTTTTCGAGATCAAGCTCGTTCCCCTGAATATCTCGGCGAGAGTCGACTTCATCGTCATCATCAAGGATAAATCCGAGGTTCTTACGGCCCTTCAAAACCGCGAGCTGTTCATAAAAACCCTTCTCGACCTGATTGAGGACATCAAGTTCGACAACCGCAAGACCATCTATAATCTGGCAATCCTCGTGGAGCTGCGGGATTCAACCACGGGAGAGCACCTGAAGCGGGTTGAGGCTTTCACCCATCGGCTGGCCCTGGAGTATTACCGCGCCTACGGGCAGCGGGACCGCTGGGTGACGGAGGAATACGTTTCGGACATCGCCGTTTCCGCGGTGCTTCACGATATCGGCAAGATCGGCATTTCCGACACCCTCCTCCTGAAGCCCGACAAGCTCACCCCCCACGAGATGGATACCATGAAGCAGCATACCTACATCGCGGGAAAGGCATTGGAAAAACACCAGGGCAAGAAGGACTTTTTGGCGCTGGGCAGGGAAATCGCCTTGACCCACCACGAGAAGTGGAACGGCCAGGGCTATCCCCGGCAGTTATCCGGGAAGAACATCCCCTTAAGCGGCCGCATCGTGGCCCTGTGCGATACCTACGACGCCATCACCCATGACCGTCCCTACAAGAGGGCCCAGAGCCATGAGCAGGCGGCGGCGATAATAGAAGCGGAGCGGGGTGAGTCCTTTGATCCCGAAGTGGTGGACCTCTTCCTGAGGATTCACGGGGACTTCAAGAAAATAAACGCGGAAATGCCGTAAGCGAGCCTGGCCCGGGCCTTAGCCTTTCGCGACGCGGTTCCTTCCCCCTTTTTTTGCCCGATGCGAGGCAGACCACGCCGAAACTGCAGGTTACCGAGAAGGCCGTTCCCCGGTGCTCCACGGTCCTCGCGGCTACGCCGGCGAGGAGGTTGCCCGCGATTCGTTCCGCCTCGTTAAGCGCGCAGTCCGGCAGGAGGAGCAGAAACTCGTCGCCTCCCCAGCGGCACAGGATGTCCGACTCCCGGATCCCCTGCCTCGCGACGGAGACGATGGCCCTGAGCGCCTCGTCGCCCGCGAGATGCCCCCTCGTGTCGTTCACCGACTTGAACCTGTCGATATCGAACATGACCGCCGAAAGCGGCTCCGTGCGCCGGATCGTGTATTTCAGCATTTGCTCGAAAAGGGGCTCGAACCGCTGGCGGTTCATGATGCCGGTGAGCCGGTCCGTGCCGGCCATGTCCTCCAGCCGCTTTTGGAAGCCGCCGAGGGTGAGGTTCGCGAAAAAAAGTATAAGCGCCGAAACCGCGAGGCTTACGGCGCCGTTCACCAGCAGGGTTCCGTGAATCCGGGCCTCCCCCGGATCGTCACTCTGCTCCACGAGCAGGTACCAGCCGAATTCCGGCACGAAACGGCTGTTTACGTAGGTTTTCTTCCCGCCGCTCTCTTACTGTCCCGAAAACCCGGGAGAGGCGAGAATTTGCGTGGCGATTTTCTCCATCCCGGGAATATCCCTGATATTGGGGGGCATGGCGCTCCCGGCCCCGCTTAAGGTCAGGTTTCCGTCGCGGTCCACGAAGAACACGTCGCGTCCGTAGCGCTGCCGGTATGAATTGAGCATGTCCTTCACCGCCGTCACCGCGAGACCCACGCCCGTGGCGCCGATGTACCGGTGGCTGTAGTCGTACACCCGGTAATTGATGAAGATATTGATCGCCTTCGCGTCCGCGGTATCGGCGTCCACGTTCACCTCGTAATCCGCCTTCATCTTGCGTACGCGAAAATACCAACTGTCCCCGGGGTCCTCCTCGCTTACGGTCTTGAGGACCCCCGAGGGGTGATAATACCGCCGCGATTTCTCGGAAATGAAAAAACAGGTAACCGTGTCGTAGCGGTCCTGAATTTCCTTCAGGTATTTCACGATCGCCCCTTCGTCCTTCTCCCCATCGAGGGTCCAGTCCCTCACGAAGGTATCCTGCGCCATGAGGGACGAGATGAATATGGGATTCAGCAGGTCGCGCTGAATTTCCGAATAGATGGTATCGCTCGTGAGCGGCAGCGTCGACTGCGCGATTTGCGTGGATATCGAGTCTTTCGAGACGAAATAGCTTATTAACGTGGTGGAAACGAAGCCCGTCAGCAATAGCGCTACAAGGATGCCCATGACCCGGGTTTTTTAGGCGTTCATAGGCTGAAGTGTACACTATCGCGAAAGCCGGGCGCAATAACGGGGGGCCCCGATCCATCCCCCTCGCATTCTCCGGCATCTCCTTTTATGTCTCGGAACGGGGGCCAATCTCGTTACCGACGCCCACATAGCGGCCCTGGCCCTGGAACACGACGCCGTTGTCGTGACCGGAGACCGGGATTTTCAGCGCTTTGAGGGTCTTAAGGTGAAGCTGTTGTTTTAACTCGGGAACCGCCTTGCGGATATCCCGCTTCGGGGCTACACTTAGGGACGAACGGAACGATACTGGGCTGCGCGCGAGGTTGATGCGATCGGATGTCCCCTTTTAACCTATTTTACGACTTCCTGCGGGCCGGAACGGGCTGGGCCCTCGTCATCGGAGGACTCTCCTATTTAATCGGTCCCAGGCGCGACGCGCTCCGGCTCTACCTCGGGGTTCTCTTCCTGTGCCTCGGCGTCCTTTTTTCCCTCAGCGCCCTGTCTCCCCTGACGGACTTCCAGCGCGATCTGGACGCCTTCATCCAAATAGGCCTCGTTTTCGCCCTGAGCATGGCCTTTTACCGGATAATCCTCACCCTCATGGGAGGACCCCGCCGCGAGGGCCTGACCCGTATCACCCTCGCGGCCGCCCTGGCCTGGTCAGTCCTGCTCCTGGCCGTACCCTTGCTGGATTACGTCCTTCCCCAGGGGCCGCACGAGGTAACCCTCGAGGATAACCGCCCGATCCCGCCCCTTCACGGGATCGCCTTGGCCCTGCAATACCTTCTTCCCGTGACCCTCGTCGCCGCTTCCTTCGCCCAGAGCCGCTGGAAAATCTCGGATATTCCCCTGAAGTCCCCGAAGGTCCGGCATGCGATCCTTTTCGGCTCGGCGGCGGTTCCCCTGTTGCTCCTGATCGCGGCTGCCTCCGTCCGGGGCAGCGTGACCCTGTACAGGGCCGCCCATGGGGCGCTGGAACTCTACCTGACCGCCATGTACCTCGCCTTCGCCCGGCAGCCGGAGGAGTTTTTCATCCTGCGGGAAGAAATCGCGGGGGAACACGGTCGGCGGGTGGTCATCGAGGAGGCGGAGTCCGCGGAAATACGCGAACGGCTGGACCGTCTCGTTTCCGGCGAAAAGGTGTATACCCGCTGCGGGCTGACCCTCGAAAGCCTCGCGGAGCGCCTGGGCGTTCCCCCTTACCGCCTTTCCAGGTATCTGGCCCAGCGGCTCTCCACGACCTTTCCCGCGTGGCTCAACGGGCTCCGCGTGGAGTACGTTCGAAGGGAGCTCGAGGCCAATCCGGGGCGGCCTATCCTGGAAGTGGCATTTGAGGCCGGCTACCAGTCCAAAACCGCATTCAACAAGCAGTTTCTCCAGCGAACGGGCATGACCCCCTCGGAGTACCGGAAAAAATCCAAAACCTGAGTGCCGATTCGCGAATCGGTACGACGTTCCCTCTCCTTCGGGGTAAGCTTTACCAAACGTTACCTTGGAGTTTGCCTAGATGAAACCTCTTGCATCCTTTTCCTGGGGGGCGCTGGTTCTGGCGGCCCTGCTCACGCCGGGGCTGTCCTTCGGAGCGGAACCCTCGGGTATTTCCTTTACCGAGCGGTATTGGTCCCCCTTTTCCATGGGCATAGGCTACCAGTCGGTGACCTCCCTGGGATCAAGCGGCGCCCTCTACGATACCTACGGCCTGAACGGCATCTTCAGGCTCTCCTTCCAGGCTTTCCCCGCGCTGCAGCCCGCCCTG
This sequence comes from Spirochaetales bacterium, assembly GCA_003246765.1. GTDB lineage: Bacteria > Spirochaetota > Spirochaetia > Treponematales > Treponemataceae > Teretinema. The sequence goes on from QKDA01000092.1 coordinate 6,726, forward strand.
CGCCTCGGGCTCACCCAAAGCACCGCCCGGGAAATCGGGAGTCCCTGGTCCCACACGGACTACTACGGCCTTCTCGGGGCGGTGTGGGCCCATCGGCTCTCCAAGACCTTCGAGGTAGGCGCAGAGTTGACCGCCGGCCCCAGCGTATCCGTATTTCCGGACATTCTCGGGGGTACCGAAAGCGGGTTGAACGCGAATATCGCGGCGAACGCGGGGGCTTTCTTCGCCATGGCCCCTTCCTATAATTTCGAGCTCGCTTTCACCCCGGCCCTTCGTTGGCAAAAAGCCCTGGGAGCCCTTACCGATTACGACGGCTTTACCCTGGGCCTGGGCATTACCGCCCAGTTTCGCCTCGGGGAAGACCCCGACAGCGCCCGGGCTGAACCGAGGCTCCTGCGCTTTTCCGACCTCCCCGCGGCCGCCGTGTTTCCCGCCATGCAGAGCTGGTACGTGAAAAACCCCCTGGGCTCGGTCACGATTACCAATACCGACCGCCTCCCCTTGCGGGACGTGCAGGTATCCTTTTACCAAAAGGGCTATATGGACGCCCCCACGGTCTGCGCGGTAATTCCCGAGCTGAAGGCGGGGGAAAGCAAAACCGTCGGGCTCCTCGCTTCCTTTAACCAGGAGGTCTTCCGCACCGAGGGCGTGATCCCCCTCACGGGAGAAATCTCCGTGACCTACGAGACGAGAAACCGGAGCGCTTCCCAAACCCAGTCCCTTTCCTACGACCTCCAGGACAAGTCCGCGATCCTCTGGGACGACGACCGGAAGGCCGCCGCCTTCATCACCCCCTCGGACAGCGCCCTCCGCAATTACGCGAGCTATATCCGCCAGGCCTGCAAGACCCAGGCGGTCCCGGGCCTTTCGGAGAGCGTGCAGTTCTCCTGCGAGCTCTACTACGCCCTTTCCGAGCTCGGCATACTCTACCAGTCCGACCCGGTGACGCCCTTCTCCGTGTCTCGGGAAACCGCCATGGCGGTGGATTCCGTAAGCCTGCCGAGGGATACCCTGAAGCGTATTACCGGCGACTGCGACGACCTTACCGTGCTTTTTGCGAGCTTGCTCGAGGCCGCGGGCTACGAAAGCGGCTTCATCACGGTGCCCGGCCATATTTACGCCGCGGTCAACACCAAGGTAGCCGCGGCCCAGTATGCCGACCTGAACCCCGACCGCGCCATGTCCATCAATCTCGACGGGGAGCTCTGGATTCCCGTAGAGGTTACGATGCTGGGACGCGAGGGCTTTCTCGAGGCCTGGAGGCGGGGCATGGCGGAGTGGGCCGAGTGCGAGGAGCGTCCCGCCGACCGGGCCCTCTATACCACCGCCTCGGCCCAGGCCCTGTACCGCCCGGTGAGCCTCAGGGAAGCGGACCTGGGTCTGCAGTACGGCAGCGCCGCCGCGGTGGCCTCCAATTTTTCCCGGGACGCGAAAAAACTCGTGGACGGCATTATCGCCTACTATACCGCCTCGTCGAAGAAGGATTCCCCCGCGGACCTGAACCGGCTGGGTCTTCGCCTCGCGAGGTACGGGTTCCCGGATAAGGCCCTCCCGGTCCTGAAACAGGCGGTCAAGCTCGACGGGGAAAGCCCCAACCCGCTCATCAACCTGGGCAACGTCTTTTACGTCAACAAGGACTACGGTCAGGCCCTGAGCCACTACAGGCTCGCGGAAACCCGCCTCGCCGAACAGGCCGCGGCCGATCCCGCATCATCCGCCGCCGCCCGGTTGGACGGGGTGCGTTCAAACATTTCCCGCTGCCTCGCTTCCATGGGCAGGGCCGACGACGCCAAGGGCTCTCCTGCAGCCGTGGCCGCCGCTCCCGGTTCTCCCTCGGGCGCCGATATGGCCAAGGCCGCCAGCGAGTCGGCCAAGGCCGCCAGCGCGGACACGCCCCTTTATTTCGCCGAATGAGGTACCCCATGAACTTACGCACGATAAAACCGGTTCCCGCCGCCATCTTAGCTTCTTCCCTCGCCCTGGCGGCACTCCTTACGGGGGCCTGCAGCGCCGCCTTCCTCGACTCCGCCGACGTCAGCCGGGCGAAGGATACGGTTCCCCCCACAGTCTCCATCTCGACCCCCGGCGAGGGTAGCTCCTGCGCGAACGTCGTGGAGGTAACGGGCGTCACCGCGGACCTCGCGTCCCCCTCGGGCGGTGCGGGCAAGGTCGTCTCCATAACCTATTCGGTGCCCGGCTCCGCTGTCTCCGGAACGGTCACCCCGGGAAGCGGCGGCTCCTTTTCCTTCCAGTTCGAGACCGTTACCCTCGGCTCCTCTTTCCTCCTCACGGTGACCGCCCGGGACTGGAACGGAAACGAGGGCGCCGCAAGCGTGAATCTTCGCAAGACCGAAGGGAACGAGGTTCCCTCCTTCGCCGCCGCGGCGTCCAATAAATCGGTCACCCTCACCTGGGATCCCGTGCCGGACACCGAGAGCTATACCCTCTATTATTCCTCCAACGGCGCCCTTCCCTCGGAAACCGTCGGGACCGTCCTCGCCAACGTCCGCTCCCCCTATAAGCTTGCGTGCGAAAACGGGAAGCTCTACACCTTCAGGCTCAAGGCTAACGCGAAAGAGGGATGGTCCGACAGCGAGTCCGATTTCGTCCGCTCGATACCCCTGTCGGAAATGACCCTCCTGCCCCGGACCTACCCGAAACGGGGAAAGATTCGGCTCGAGTGGAACAGTATCGAGGCTACCGACGAGTTCACGGTTTTCAGGCGGGTAGGGGAGACTGGAAGCTTCACCGAGTACCGCACCACCACGGGGACGGCCTTTACCGATACGGGCGTTCAAAACGGGCCGTGCTACTACTACTCCGTTAGGCCCTCCGCCCACAGCGGCGTTTTGAGCCGGCCCTCGGGTACCGTCACCGACGGTTTTAACCCCAGCCCCTCGGTGGAGCTCTCCTCCGCCCTCACCCGCGAAAAGGTGGAAGGGGTTTTCGCCTCAGGAAAGTGGCTGTACGGCTCCAGCTACGAAAACGGCCTCAAGGTTTTCGACGCCTCCGATCCCCGGAACCCCGTACTCGCGGCCAGCGTCGCGCCCCCCGGCGGCTGCGTCTACCAGGTCTTGGTCGAGGGAAACTACGCCTATACCGCCTCGGGCGCCGACGGGCTCGTGATTTACGACGTCTCCAATCCCGCGGCCCCCTCCCTCGCCGGCAGCTACTCCGCGGGCATCGAGCGGGGCTGCTCCCTGGCCATTGCCGGGTCCTACGTATTGCTTACCGACTTTTCCATCGAGAGCGTTACTCCCTCGACCATGGCCTACGACTGCGCGCTGAGCGTCATCAACGTGAGCGATCCCTCCGCGCCAACCCTCGAGGCCCGGTATACCATCGACAGCGGTGCGCCGGTGGCCGCCTCGGAAATCTCCGGGTTGACGTACATGGCGCGGATAGCCGTAGCGGGAAATTACGCCTATATAGCAGAATATCAGCGGGGACTCAGGATCGTGGAATGGACCTACGGCGGCTCTCCCGCCGACGGCGCCGGCCTCGTCGCCACGGTACAGGCAAACCCCGCGAGTCCCCTTTCCTCCCAAACCTCAGGGGTCGCCCTTTACGGGAACTACGCCTACGCAGCCTCGTATGATTACGGGCTCATGGTGGTGGACGTCGCCGATCCGACGGCTCCGGTGATCGTGTCGAGCGATACCTCCAGCGGCCGCGTGTCGGACGTGTGCGTGGAAAACGGCTGGCTCTATGCCTCCAATATCGAAGCGGGGGTGCAGCTCTACCGGCTTGATGACCCCTCCGCGCCGGAACTTCAGCGCACGATGACGGGGGAATACTTTTGGAGGATCAGCACGGGGGCGAACTTCGCCTTTGCCTACGGCGGGCTTTCGTACATGGGCACCGTCGGCATTTACGCCGCGGACCTCAACCTGCCCCTGTTCGTCCGGGAGCTCTCCGAGATACCCTCGAAAGGCCACGCCCTGGACGTCTCGGCCGAGGGCAGCCGCCTGTGCGTCGCCGACGGCGGGGCGGGGCTTCGGGTTTTCGACTGTTCCGACCCGGCTGCCCCCTCGGAATCCTCTTCGGTGCTCCTCTCGGGTTACTCCGCCTTCCAGGTCAGGCAGCAGGGCGGATACGCCTTCGTGCTGTGGGAAGACACCGCCGACGCAAGCCCCTTGATGAGCTTCGGAATCTACGACCTTTCGAACCCCGCGGCTCCGGCAACCGTATCCGTCATGCAATATCTTTCCTACGTGCGGGACTTCGCCGTTTCAGGGGATTACCTTTACATGAGCAACCTGTATAACGGGATCGAGATATACGACATAAGCAATCCCGCAAATCCTACCCTCGCGAAGAGCGTGGACGCGCCGCCGACCATCTACGGAATCACCGTCGCCGGGAACTACGCCCTGGTGGCCGACAACGTTTTAGGCGCCTCGGTTTACGATATCTCCTCGCCCCTTCAAACGTACCTCGTCTCCACGGTGACCATGACCGACCTCATGTACCTCTTCGCGGACGGAAACCAGCTCTACGGCGCCAGTACCATTAAGGGCCTCTTTGTCGCGGATATCGCCGAACCCGAATTCCCCGGAACCGCGACGAATTATCCCTTTGATCCGGACCCGATGATTCCCGCCCACGCCGGTGAGGTAGGTAAAGACATTAAGGGATCGGGCAATTATGCCTACGCCCTAACCCGGGGAAATACCCTACTGGACTCCACCCAGCATTACCTGACCGTTTTGGACGTGAACAGGCCCGGGAGTTCCCAGAAAATCGCCCGCATCAAGCTGTCGCTCCTTCAGGCCCCAGTCCTGGACTACGGCATCGACCTTTCAGGCCCCCTCCTCTTCGAGAGCGCCGGCTCGAAAGTCTCGGTGTATTCCCTGAGGCCCTGAGACAGTAAAAAACCCCTTGCGTACGGGGCGCTTCCCGACCCATACTGGTCTCCATGAAGTATTACCATATCGACGCCTTCACGGAGGAAGCCTTCAAGGGCAACTCTGCGGGGGTGGTCCTCTGCGAGGGCGAGGACCTGGACGACGGCGTTAAGCAGAGGCTCGCCGCGGAGTTGCGGCATTCGGAGACCGCTTTCGTGCTGTTGCGGGGGAAGGACGTTTTCTTGCGGTGGTTCACCCCGATCCGGGAGGTGGACCTCTGCGGTCACGCCACCGTGGCCTCCGCCTCAGCCCTGTGGGACTCAGGTCTCATCGGCGAGGACGAGACCATACGGTTCTCGACCAGATCAGGCATCCTCACCGCGAGGAAGGAGCGGGGTTTTATCGAACTCGACTTTCCCCGCCTTTTCGTCTCCCCCTGCGAGCAGAGCGAGGCAGTCAACCGGGGCCTCGGCATTACGCCAATCTACTGCGCCAAAAACGACAGGCGCTACCTCCTCGAGATCGACAGCCCCGAAGACCTTCGCGGCCTGAAGCCCGACTTCGCAGAACTCGCCAAGGCGGATCTGGGGGCCTTCATGGTGACCTGCCGCTCGGACCGCCCGGGAATCGATTTCCTTTCGAGGTTTTTCGCGCCCGCCGTGGGTATCAGCGAAGACCCCGTTACGGGTTCGTCTCATTGCTACCTCGCCCCCTACTGGTCGGCGAAACTGGGTAAAACGACGGTAACGGGGTTTCAGGAATCCGAGAGAACCGGCATAATCCAGTGCGAGCTCTCCGGGAACGACCGGGTCAAGCTGAGGGGAAAGGCCCGCAGGCTCTTCGACGCAAAACTCGAACTGTAAAACAAGGGAAGGAAAACCTGTGAAATCATCCAAACCGAGCGAATTTCGAAAGCTCTCCATTTACGGCTTTCAGGCCACCGAGAACGGCCATAACTTTTTCGCCCTCCTGGAGTTCGACATCACCGACGCCCGCGCATACCTCCGGGAACTGCGCTCCCGGGGCGAGGGGGGCTCCCTTTTCGCCTTCGCGGTCAAGGCTATCGGCGCCTGCCTCGCGCGGTTCCCCGAGTGCAACTCCATGGGAGGCATCTCCCGGATCAGCACCTTCGAAGAGGTGGACATCAGCGTTCCCATCGAAATCATCAAGGACGGCGAGGTCTTCAACAAGCAGCTCGTCATCCGGAACGTGGAGGCCAAGACCGTCTCCCAGATCGACGCGGAAATAAGCGATAGCAAAAGGGCCGTGGACGAAGGGATGTCCTACGTGGCCTCACCCCTTTATCAGCGCATCCTCACGGCCCTCCCGGGTTTCGTCGTCAGGCCCTTTTTCCGCGCCATGCTCTCGAACCACAAGCTCGTGAAACAGCTCTCTGGCACCGCCTTCGTTACCAGCGTTTCCATGTTCTCCAGCGTCCCGGGCTTCATCGTTCCCTTCATCGGCGGCCCCAAGGCCTCGTCCTTCGCCGTCGGAAGTGTCAACAAAAAGCCCGTGGTTCGCGGCGGCGAGGTAGTCGTCCGGGAGATCATCAACGTCACCGCGAGCTTTAACCACGACCTCATCGACGGCGCCCCGGCGGCGCGCTTTATCAACCAGCTCAGGAAGTACCTCGAGTCCGACTACCGGGAACTCCTTTCAACGTGATTTGTTACTAAGAGGGGGAGGGGAGGCAGAGGGTCTTGCGAGGGGCGCGCCCCTGCAGGGGCGGGGGACCATGATGGAACGCATAATGGCAATCGATTATTTTTGGGTTAGGAATCTCGTAATCACCTGCTCCGCCGTGTTGACCGCGTTGAGCTCTCTCGCGGTGCTCCGCCTCTCGCTGCGCGGGGGAGGGCGGGTTCTCGCACTCTTTTCGCTTTTTCTCGCCTCCCTCCTGTTTATGGAACTTCGGGGAGGCCCCTTCCTGCCTGAATCGGTCGGGGCGTGGTGTTCCGTTGTCGGCGTGCTCATGTACGTACTCGTCGCCCCGCCGTTCTACCACGCCTTGTGTTCCTGGCCGGCGGCTCCCGCTCTGCGGTGGGCCTACGGCGCGGTTTGGGGAGCTGTCGCGTCGATAATCGTCGTGAGCCTTTCAGGGGACGGGCGTTTCGACCTCTTCGTCGGCATCGCCCTCTTTCTGACCATTGCCTGGGGCATCGGCATGGCGGTCTACCGTTTTAAACGGATCGATGACGCCTTGCCGCTGCGGTTTCTCCGGCGTTTTTTCATCCTGAGCGCCGCCTTTTTTCCCCTGCTGCTCGCGGATATGCTGGGCTCCCGTTTTACCTGGGCCTGGATCGCGCCCTTTGACGACCTGAGCCTTCCCGTTTTTCTTGCCGTCGTCGACGCCCTTGTTCTCGCGGAAGGAAGGCGGTGGCTGCGCCCAATTCCCGTAAACCGCGACACCGGCGAAAGCGAGCCTGCAGAGACGCCGGTCGGCATGGAGGAACTCTCGCCGAGGGAAAGGGAAATAGCCTTCTTGATCCTTGAGGGCCGCTCGGCGAAAGAAATCGGGAGCCTTCTCGGCATAAGCGCCAAGACCGCCGAAAACCATACCTACCGCCTCTTCAAAAAAGTCGGGGCAAATAGCCGCCTGCAATTTTACGCCCTCATGCGCGCCGTCCGCGCGGGAATCGAATGAGAAAAAATACCCAATTCGCGATGAAACCCTTGTATCCCCCCGGCGATCGTGGCATCCTCCAGTTCGTGCGGGAAAAATAGCCCGCGAAGGGGAGTACAGAATGAAATCAAGCAAAATCACCGCTATGGCTTCCGGCCTTGTATGCGTAGTCTCGCTTTTCTTTACAGCCTGCGAGTCCCAGGAAATACGGGCCGTGCGCCGCATGGAAATCGGCAGCCCCGTGATCTCTAACCTGGCGGACGGAACGTACCGGGGCGCGTATGCCTACGGCTCCTACGAATACGTGGTAGAGGTAGCGATCTCAGGCGGACGTATCACGGGAATATCGCCGATCGCGAACCGCGAAACCAAGCCGGCGAAAAGGGCCGAAGGGGTGTTCCCCAGGATAATCCAGGCGCAAACCCCCGACGTGGACGCGGTTTCGGGCGCGACTACCACGAGCAAGGCCCTCATGAAGGCCGTCGAGAACGCCCTGGAAGGCGCTGCAAGGTAAGGATTCGGCTTTATCGGCCCTTCGCTCTTCCGAGGCGGGGCCCCCGCCTCATTCCGTCGATTCCCCGGCCGCTTCCCTCAGCAGCCGGGAGCACTCGTCAATGAGCGTGCTGTTATCCCACGGCTTTCTGACGAAGGCGTCCATGGCGCCGGCCTCGCGGAGGGCACCGAGCCTGCTTTCGTCTGTCTGACCGGAGAGCATTATCGTCTTGATCTCAGGGTATCGTTCATGGACTGTCATGAGGAATTCATCGCCTTTCATCATACTTAAGCCAAAGCTCTACAGCTCTTTTTCGATCTTCCCTTGAGTACACGAACAACCTCCTGATGACTATTAATGTACAGGATTATGTCCGCACCCCCTTTTTAGGAAATATACCGCCGGACGCGACACGCTCTTCATCGGTATTGGTCGCAGGGACGCTCACAGTCCATATGAATGTGGTATCATCATCGGTTTGTCCCGTATCACCGAAAAGCTTATGCGAACTTTTCTGCTTAGCGACGAACTTTTCCCCGAGAATGGCACGAAACCGTTCGGGAGCACCATAAAAATATTCCTGCAGTTGGGGAATGATTTTTCGTCGGAATGTCTCGGCGAGCGCCTCAAGAGGATCGGCCGCATCTTTTATTCCTGTAAAATATGCGTGACCGATCGTGTGATCCCGATCCAGAGTAATTGTAATCCGTTCATTTATCGCATCGAGCAGCCTTTGCAGGTCGACTGAAAATTCATCCGGTTGCGCGATAATCTCGAGATTAGGATACGCTTCGACGAACGAAAAGCGCCTGCGGAGGGCGGCGTCGAGCGCCTCGACGCTACGATCGGCTGTATTCATCGTGCCGACAATATAGAGGTTTCCAGGAACGCCGAAAGGCAGTTTTGAGTACGGTAGTGTTACGATTGTTTCGTTTTCGTTACCAAGCCGTTTGTCAGTCTCGATGAGAGTTATTAGCTCTCCGAAGATATTGGCGATATTGCCTCGATTGATTTCGTCGATCACGAGATAAAACGGACTCGCATCGGCAAATCGCCGTTTCCGCTCGTTTCGGATATCCTCGAGCGATTCAGCGAGCCCTGCGTAACTAGCGTTCTGGCAGGCGTATTCGCAGGTGCGCATGCCTTTCCCTGCGGACTGGACAGCTGCCAGATCCCTGAAATACGCCCTGAATTTCAGCTACCTTATCCTGCAGCCCCTTCCCGTGAGCCTTGGCCTCATGTACCTGTTCTCGCTGTTTCACGAGCGGCGCTTTTCGTCCGCTCAGCGGGTCCTTTTCTTTCTGCCCTTTATCGTCGGCTGCGCACTCATGGCCTATTCCCTTTTTACCGGCTTCGTGTTCACGATCGACGGAACGAACGCGTACCGCCGCGGGCCGGGAATGGTTTTTCTGGCCGCGATCAATTACTCGTATATCGTGCCCGCGGCCATACTCATCCTGAAGCGTCGCGACGCCATCAAGCGCCGAACCCTCCTGATCGTCATCGCCTATACCGTGATTCCCTGCGCCGGTTCCCTCCTGCAGCTTCTTTTCTACGGTATCATCACCGCCTGGCCCTCTTTCGTCCTGGCCCTCCTCGTCATAACGGTTTTTCTTGAAAACCGGCGGAGCGACCGCGACTACCTCACGGGTTTGCTGAACCGGCAATCCTTCGACGCGCGGGCATACCGGAGGATCGAGCCGCGGGACTCGCGGGGCGGTTTCGCGCTCGTCGTGATAGACCTTGACCGGTTCAAGGCGATAAATGACGCGTACGGCCACGACAAGGGCGACGAGATCCTGCAGGTCGCGGCCGGTATCCTGACCCACTCGCTATCGGTAAACGATACCATAGCGCGGTACGGCGGCGCCTACGGGCTTTCCATGAGCGCAGGCTACGCGATCCTTGACCCCGCCTCGGGCGAGGGGTTCGATTCCCTCTTCCGCCGGGCCGACGCCTTGATGTTCGAGGTAAAGAACGCGCGCCACAAGGCATAACGCGCGGCGAAAAGGCTACCTGAGCGCCCGCGCGAGCCAGTCTATGAAGGTTTCGTCGCCCCGCCCGCATGAATCCTTCGGCTCAATATAAAAGTGCCCCCTCGCCTCGTATTCCACGTAGCGCGAATCGGGGCAGGCGAGCGAAAGGATCCTCGCCGTGGCGACTCCCTGTTCGTAAATCTCCTGGTCGTCCTTAGAAAGCGCGCACCAAAACCTCACCCGGGCCGCTCGGAACAATTCCGCCGGACTCGCAGCGTAATACGAGCTTCCCGAGGCGACAACCCTGAAGAGGGCAGGGTCATGCATTGCGAGTTCCGTCGCGAAGGCCGCCCCTTTCGAAAAGCCCCAGCCCGCGATCCTTCCCGCGTCTATTCCCCGGTACCGCAGGGCCACGTTCCGTATGAGCCGCGAATAGGCGTGAGGGTCCGAGAAATACTCCACCCTCGATTGCGGCACGAGTACCGCCGCGCCCCTTGGCACGAACGCGGCCTGCGCTTCCCCGGCGGCGAAGAGGCTCCCGTACCGGTCCTTCGCCGTGGCCTTACCCGTGGAGCCGTGAAACGCCACGATGAGCGGAACCTGCGAAACCGATTCCACGCCGTCCGCCCCCGGGGGAAGGTACAGGTGGTATGAGAAACCGGCTGGGGTCAAACCCCAGTACCAGTTTCCCGACCGCGATTCGGCCACGCTCCAGTACGCGGGATCGTATTCGAGCCTCGGCGCCGGCCGGTACCGAAGGGCAAAGCCGAAAACGGCGAGCGTCAAAACCGCGCATCCCGCGCCGAGCGCGAGTCGAAATCTGTTGCGCATGCAATCCACCCCCAAGCGTGCGGCCGATTGTGACAGCGTATCATGAAAGTCCGCAAACCGTTGACGCCCGCGAGCGGTACGTCATTCTTTACGTCTTTCAGGCCCGATCAGCGGCCTTTCGGTACAGATTGGCAATTTCCTCCGCACCCACGAACCGTTTGATCAGCATTGCCATAATGACAATGATCACGAGGTCAATGAAGAGGCGCGCGAGGGCAAACCGGAATCCGAGGGAGCGAACCTCGAAGAGGAACATGGGAATTTTCGTCGTTGACCACGCCCCGATAAAAACCAGAATGTTGTCGAACGAGGCGCCTTTTTTCATGAGGAGGCCCGCGACGGGAAACGCGCCATAGAGCGGTCCCGCGGCGGCAGAACCCAACGCGAACGCTATTGCCTTTCCCGCTAAGCCCGACTTTTCCCCGAGAAAGCGGATCATGGTTTCACGGGGAACCCAGGCGTCAAGAAGGCCCAAAAGCAGGAAGATCGGCGGAATGACTATCAACATGGTGCTGACCTGGTCCCAGAGCGCCCCGTACGCACGGGGCGCCGAGCCGGGAAACGCGAGAAGGTACGCGATAAAGAGCGCTGCCACGACGAGAAGGGGTATGAACCGTTTCATAAGCCAACCACCCAGGCGACAAAAAAAGCTGCCCCAATGGACATAACGAAGGCGAGACCATTACGGGCAAACGCCGCCCGCTTTCCGAAGTACGAGATTTCCATCGGAAGGGTAATGACCCCGACCATCATCAGGGTGGAGACAAAGGCCGCTATTTGCAGGGTACCCGCCCCGTTTCGCATGAGTTCCCCCGCGGCGGGGAAGGCGACGAAACCGGGGATCAGGGTAACCGACCCGACAATGGCCGCCACAAACATTCCCCACAGACCCGAATCGCTGCCGATCAGCCGCGAAACAGTCCCGGTGTCCAGAATCGAAAGGCCCATCGAAATGATTATGACCACCGTCAGCATCTGGGGCAGAATGCCCATGAGCGACATGAGCCCCTTGCGAAACGCTGCCAGCGTTTTTTCCCTGCTCTTTACGGCAGAGAACGCCAAAAATATCGCGGTAATTGCGTAGGTAACGATCGCGTCCATGTAATTTCCCTTTTAGAAACTGAATTTTGCGCCGAGGTATGCCCCGTCATTGTCATTATACTGGCCAAAATCGCCTTCATCACCTATGAAAAGGTAGGCTCCGGCGAAAAGCTCCAGGGAATCGGAGGCATCCCAGGTAAGCTTCGGCTTTACGAGCGCGTTCATCGGATCGGGAACAAGGTAGGTGAATACCTCCGCGGTGAGCGATTCCGCGAGGAACGACTTCGCGACAACGAGGGTTCCCGTGTTCTGGAAAGCTTCCTCGAGCAGGGCATCCTCATGGTCAAGCACGATATCCTGGATAAACTGGAGGCCGAAACTGTACCCGGCAACGGCGAAATCGGTCCCGATCACGTACTGCACGGCGCTCTTTTCGGCGTATCCCAGTTCGTATTCGGCGGGATCTCCCTGGAACCGCCGGTTTGCGTACCACGCGCCTTCCGCCCGAAGAATCACCGGACCGACAGCGGCCGATATCGCGCCTCCCGCTGCCGTGTTGCGGTAATACTCCGGGGTGACCGTAATGCCCGTGAGGCCGACGCCGGGCGTGAAGGTTTTTCCGGTCACGGCGAAGGCAGGCGTGTCTTCCCAAAACCAGCCGCCCATGAGCATGAGATCGAAAGATTCTCCCATGTAGGAATACCGCGCGAAGTACTCCCCGTTTTCAAGGGCTCGCTCGGGAAGGTCGGGGTTTTCGAAGGTCGGCTGCACCGGAAAGGGCATTGCGGGAGCCCACAGCGACCCTGTTTCGGGCGCGACCGTCGGCGTAAACCAGGGAATCCAGGTAAACTCGAACCCATGAGCGCCGACATATGCTTGCGAACGGACTGCCGTTACAGCGAGCCTGAGTTCCTCAAAATCGGGTACGAGAAAACGTGAAAGGTCTTTGGGCGAGACAATGTCGGTTATGAACACCCCGTCCGCCTTTCCCCAAATAACCTGCTGCTTGCCCAGTCGCAGGTCAAGCCACTCGCTGGAGAAGTCAACGTAGGCCTCCCTGAGATCGAGCGCCTCAACCGTTCCCTCCCGCTCGTAGAGAACGGGATTCGCATAAAAGCCGGCATCGCCTGCGTTCATTGAAAGGCGCACGTCGAGCGTGTTTTCCCCGATAAAATAACTGCCGTCCTCAAGCAGCGTTCCCGCCTTCGTTCTGGCGTAGCCGTTGAGCGAGACTCCTTCCTGCGCCGCGAGCAACGCAGGAATAAGGGCAACCGCGGCGGATACCGCGAATGGTAAAAGCCTTTTCGCCCTCATCACAGCCCCCTCGTCATGGCCCGTTCGGTAAACGCGTCCTCGGACAGGCCGGTATTCACGCTTACGTCGTTAAATTCCATGAGCGTGCGGGTTTTCTTCTGCTCATTTTTCATTTCGGTCTTCATGATGACCAGAATGCCTGATACTTCCCCGACCTTTGATACGGTGAGGGTTTTCAGGAGCGAGCCGCGCTTGTCGTAATATTCGCGCTTGATCCCGATCGACCGCGTTTTGGATATCCAGGTAACGGTTTTGGAGTAGAGTTCCTTCGGGTCTTTGGGAACGCTTTCGACGATCCAGTATTCCTCGCCGTTGAGCGTTTCCTGCCCCGTTACCCGGTGAGTGTCCTCCGACGGGTGTCGGTCGCCAAGGTCGTCGTAGGTAAAGTCTGAACCCATGAAGGCGTCCGATCTGCCCTCTGAGGAAATCCGCTTGACCCGTTTCAGCGCGGGAAGGTAAATCCACTGGTCATCGCCCTTGTCGGCGTCGGCCGAGCTCCAGTTCATGAAAGACGTTCCCCTCACGTCGGCGGGGCTTTGAAACACCATCAGCTTTTTGTCGCCGTCCGCGAAGGTGCCCGATATTTGCTTGATCGTCCTGACGCGTTCCTTGCCCTTTGCGTCCACCAGCGTCATGGTAAGCACGCCGCTCTGGTCAGCGCCCTGCGGGCGATCGTAAACTGCCTGCACCAGTTCCTCGCCGGTGGGTTCCGCGGCAAAAGCTCCCGCAGTCGCGGTCAACGCGAGAGCGGTCACGAGCGTAATCGTCCGTGTCATCATTGCATTCATAGTCTTGTCTCCTTGGTCTTGGTATAGAATCGCCTCATGGCGACAAAAAGAATCGTTACCGTTCCCGCAAGCGCGGTTACCATGTTCAGCGAGACCAGCGCGCCAACCTGGCGGTTAGGCGGGAAAACCGAAAACAGCAGGACTAAAAATCCCGCGACCACGATTGCCGCGTTGAGCAACACCGCGCGCCCCGTCAGCCCCATGGCGAACCGGCCCGCGTCGCGCGGCGAATCGCCTGCCTGGAGCCGTTCCCGGTAACGCTCGATCATGTGAATCGCGTAATCCACGCCGATTCCGACCGCAATGCTCGAGATGAGGGCAGTCGAGGAGGTAAGCGGCATGTTGAGAAGGCCCATTACCCCAAAGTTGACTACGATGGAAATAAGGACGGGTATTGTCGCTATGAGCCCGAGAATGGCGCTGCGGAACATGAAGCCAACCAGGATCAAAACGATGAGCACCGACAGGGACAGGCTGCTCAGCTGCCCTTGCAGAATCAGGTCGGAGAACACCATGCTCTTGTAGCCTGAACCGGCGTACCGTACCGTTATCCCGAAAGGCTCCAGGCGTTCGGCGTAGCCGTCAATGAAGGCCACCACGGACCTGATGGTCCGGGAATCGTCGCTTTTCAGCTGAACCGTAAGGTTGGCGGAGCGATACTCGGTATCGACCACCTTCCACAGGTTGTCGGGATCGCCCGACATTTCGTACAAAAGCAGGTATTGGGCAACCATGTCGGCGCTTTCCGGTATCGCGTCGAATTCCGCGCGGTCCTCGTGCATGACCTTGTTCATGCGGGTAAGGTAATCCGCGATCGAGATCGAGTCGCCGACCATGGCCACGTCCGTCAATCCGCTCTGGATCTCCGCAAGGATAGTGAGCGCTTCCGGGTTCTTGAAAGCGTCGGCGTCAGCGGCTTCAAGCACGGCGTTGATCGTGGAGGTTCCCCCGAAATGCTCGTTCATGAAACGGTCGGTCTGAACGATGTCGCTCGTGTCCTCAAAATTGTCGAGGAAGCTGGAATTGATCCAGATGCGGGTGAGTCCGTAGCCGGAAATGGCGACCACGGCAATCGTGATTCCAAGAACCAGTCGCCAGTGCGCGGTAACCGCGTCGGCGAAGCGACTCCCGAAGCGATCGGTTACCGTCGCGGACTCAAGCTCAACCGGCGCTTGTTTGCGCGGCCTTTTCGCCCCGAAAAGCACGACGCCCGCGGGAATGAAAAGCATGGAAAGGAGCAGCGCCGCCAGCACGCCGAAGGCGGAAAACAGGCCGAAGTACTTAACGGGATAAACCGCCGAGGTAACAAGCGACGCAAAACCCGCAATCGTCGTAAGCCCCGCGAAGAGGACGGGGTTCCAGATCACGTCGATCACGTTGCCCGCGATCTCCTTTCTGTCGGCGCCGGGGTGCCCGTCGGCGTAAAAGTCTATCTGGTTGTACAGGTGAATGCCGTACGCTACCCCGATCGCGATCAGCATGACCGGAATCATGATCGTAACCGTGTAAACCGGCACGCCGAGGCCGACCATTAGCGCGAAGGTCCACACCGTGCTCATGAAGACAACCGCGAGGGCGATCAGGGCGCGAAGCGGGCTTCTGAGCATGAGCATCAGGGCCGCGGCTATCACGAGAATGACGAGCGGCCCAAGGCGCGCCATGTCCCGGGGACCCAGTATCGCGAGCGTTCCCTCCACGATGGGCCTTCCCGCCACGTGAATGGTTTCCGGTCCCTCGTGCCTTTCCGCAAGGGCGAGAATCCGGTCATAGAGGTCGCGCGAAAAAGTCCCGTCTTCAAGGTCCACCAGCACGAGAGCGGTTCGCTCGTCATCAGAAACCAGTCGGCCCCTGACCATCTCATTGTCGCGGACCGCGTCGCGGATCATTTCCGCCTCTGCCATATCAGTCGGGGCGTCGACGAAAAAATCGCGCACGTCCAGACCCTCTTCCGTGCCGAGTATGTTCTCGGCTCCGTGCAGCGAGCGGATATGGGATGGCTCAATCTCCTCGAACGCAATAAGATCCTCCTCTATCTGGACCATTTTTCTCAGGGTGTCGGGATTGTAAACCGACTTGGGATGCTCGATCGCGATGAGAATAGCGTCCTTGATCATGAACCGCTCTTCAGCTTCGTCGCTGTACATGAAGGCGGGATGGTCACGGGGCATGTACTCGTCAAGGTTCGTCTCCATTACCATGCGCGAGGAGACCAGCATCCCTGCCAGGACGGTTACCGCCGCGGCGATGATAAACACCGTACGCGGATGCCTGGCCGCTTTTTTGAACAATCGTTTCATAGTACCTCCATTAGTTAGTTATAGATAACAAACATACATTGCAATTTATATTCCGATTCATCCGAAGCCGTTGAAGCCTCAAGGTACTTGTCGTCACGCCGTTCCTGACTCAATGCGGGTGCGCGAACAACGGGGAACCCTAGTCAGCGAGTGAGTCGAATTATCGGGGAACCCGAATCAATGCGAGCGCATGATCGATAAATAGAGCCGAGCGGTCCATGAGATCGAACGCCATCTTCTCGAGGCGCCAGGTTGCAACCAAAAGGCGAAACCCCCCGGAAAGCATGAACGCTACCGTATCGCAGTCAATGTCGGCGCGGAAGTCTCCGGTTTCTTTTCCCCGTTCCACTTCGCCCTTGATGAGGTTACGGCTCCCCGAGATGATCGCGGCGACGCGCTGCGAAAGACCCTGGTCGTGAAGGAAAATATCGTCCGAGAAGAGCACGGCCATAAGCGCCGGGCGGTCGGCAAACTGACGGGCGTGCAGCTCGAAAAAAGCCTTGAGCCGCGCTTCCGGATCGTCTCCGAGCGCCTCAAAGTTTGTCGTCGCGTTGCGCCGCGTCTGGTCCAGCTGATCAACGACCGCCGAAAGAATCTCGGCCTTTGACCCGAAATGCCGGTAGAGCGCCGGCTCACTGACGCCGATAACCCCGGCAATCCGTTTCATGGTCAATTCCTGTATTCCCTGCTCATGGATAAGATTCAGGGCAGTGTCGATTATCTCGTGTTGTCTGCTGGTCAGTTCCATATCAGTTCCTTGTGAAGCCTTATGAGTTATCAATCACTAACATAGTGTAAGATAACTGAAAAAACAAGCCTTTTGCCCATTTATTTTTTTTTCATGGTAAAATTCGGCCATTCCTCCGATAGTTCTTCGTATGGACGCCGTCATCGAGAAGAAGATCGCCATAGGAATTTCCGCCTGCCAGTTCGGGGGGAAGGTCCGCTACAACGGGAAGGGCCAGGACGTAACGCGGCTCCTGGGCCGGGAACGCTCCGATTTTATCTGGCATCCGCTCTGTCCGGAAGTGATGGCCGGAATGGGCGTACCCCGCGTGCCGGTCAGTCTCCGGGGCGGCAATGGCGACGACTTTTGGGCCGGTAAGGCCGAGGTTAAATCCCGCGAGGGCGAAAACCTCGGCGAATGGATGCGCTCCGGGTGCGGCGCCTGCCTTGACTCGCTCAAGCGAGCCGGAGTCAAAGCCTTCGTGTTCATGGAAGGAAGCCCCTCCTGCGGCGTGTACCGCACCTCGCTCAAGAACAAACGGCTCGGGCATCCGCCGGGAATTTTCGGCTCCCTCCTTTTGCGGGAAGGTTTTTTCCTCATACCCGCAGCCGACCTGCAAAGCCCGATCCGCTGGTGGGACTGGCGGCGCTGTAGACTTGCAAATTAATCTGCATTAACCCTCTCACGAACAGTCAACCCATTTCTCAAGATAAAATGATTTATTGAATCCTTCCGGGCCAGAGTAAGCCGCGGAAGGAACAACAAGTTCAGAACAGCTCCGTGGCAGCGATGCGAACATGCTCTGCCGAAACGGAATTTGCTCCCTCCATTGCGCAAGCCATCATGCCGGTTTTCGCCAAGGAGTTCGCGCGGCGCAGTAAACCGCCAGAATTCTGATGAATCGCGAATACCGCTTCCTGACTGAATATCTTGACGGTACCGCCCGCGAGCGTTACGTGGTGCTCCAGGTATTCTTTCATCACCTCCATCTTGATCGCTTCCAGATGGCTTCGGCCGAGCACGCGGGAGGCCAATGGCCGCACACTACTCGACATAAGGTGGTCAAGAAGCAGGTTCTGGCCGCACAGGATCATAGGCATGACGGGCCGGGAGTCGAACTCGAATTGGGCCAGCGTATGCAGTTGGGTGAATACGCTCCGTTTCAGGAGGTGAGCCTCGTCGATTATCAGTAGCGGCGTGACCTTTCTGGAGGCAATCTCGAGGATTAACTCCCGTATCTTCGCGACCATCAGCGATACCTGAAACGACATGTAGGTCAGTCCAAAGGAAAGGAGAATCTGCCGGTAGAGCTCCATGGGAGAGTAGTTGCCGCCAACGAGACTGATGAGCTCATACTCGCTTGAGTGAAACGTACTGGTCACGTAACGAAGCGACGTCGACTTTCCCGAGCCCACGTCGCCGGTGATGACCGAGATTGCCTTCTGGTCGACCGCGAAGGAAACGCGCTGCAGAAGAGGATCGAGACTTGGCAAGGGATACAGATCCTTCACCGGAACGTTCTGCGGGAACGGGTCCTTTTTAAGCCCGAAGTGGTGCCGTATGGTATCCATCAATTACCTTCCGCATTTTGCTCAAAAAGCTTGCCGCCCGTTACCGCCGGGAGCGAGGGAACGGAAGCTCGTTTGACGCGGCTATTCACTTCCTGATTCAGGTCCTTAAGGAATCCCCGCGATTCTCCGTCGATAAACACCTCGATTCGGTCGGTCTCCTTGTACCGGAGGGTCACCTTCAGACCCACGAGACCCGCCGGAGCCTCATAGAGCTTCCCGTTCAGCTGGATCGTCCGATCGTTATTCACCTTTCGCAGCTCGAGTTTTCGGAAGTATTCGGGAAGGTTGTCGGGAGCCTTGCGCAGGGCCTTCACGTCGGCGAGATAGCGGTCAATCGGCTTTTGGCCTGTTGTCCCGTGGATGATCTGATGGTATCGCTCCTCCAAGTACGCGGCGAACAGGGAATTGATCTTCTCAAGGGTCATGTCTTCGCTAAGTTCCGGAAGGAACTGCATTCTGACGGTGCGGAAGAAACGTTCTATCTTTCCTTTCCCCTGGGGGCGATAGGGCCTCGCGTAGGTCAGTCCCACCTCAAGGGCTGCGCAGCCGAGTTGGAGGCGGTGTAAGCGAAAGGAGGCCTCGTTATCGACGTAAAGCTTCCTCGGTACCCCGCGTTTTCGCATAGCGGTCCAGAGGCAGTCGAGGTAGTTCTCGAGGTTTTCGGCGAGGTAGAATTGGCCATGAGTAATGAGACGGATATGGTCGTCGATGACGGCGAAGAGGTAGGTCTTACGCTTTTTCCCTTCCATGTCTATTTGAGGCCCGTGCATGCAGTCCGATTGCCACAGGTCGTTCGCCATCTGCACCTCGAACTTCCGCATGTCTTCTTGGGCCTTCTGCCGTTTCGCTTTCCGTTTCTTCATGAGCCGGTAGATGCTGGCCATGGAAACCTCGCTTCCGCTCGGAAATACGCGTTCCGCTCGGGCCTTCTCGACCAGTCGTGGGGTCGAAAGCTTCGGGTTCTCTCCCCTCAGGCGCATCAGGGTGTCGATCTGTTCCTCCGTTATGCTCCTCATACGCCCCTTGTCACCGCGGCTTTCGGGAAACAGGGCCTCTATCTTTCTCCCTCCGTCTTCATAGCGCCTGACCCAGCTCAAGACCGTGGCCTTACTGATGTAATTTCGCGTGGATAAGGGTATTTCCCATTCCTTGCCGACCAGCTCCCTGATGATTCGTTCTTTTTCGCCCCAGTACTCGTGCAGGTTCTTTTCCACCAGCGGAAAGATAACCCCGAAGCGAAAGATGGCGACCTTCTCCTTTTGTTCCCGGTTTATTTTGCCCTCCTTGGAATGAATTGACTTCTCTCATTCAAGGCTAAACGGGCGCTTTTTCACTGTCACCGCAAAACTCAGGTAGGGGCTTACCGAATCGCTCATTTTCGCACGGTATATTCGCCGTTTTGTCATCGGGTAATGACCGGCCAATCGGCTTTGGCGATAGAACTCGCGAGGGTCATTCCAATTTGCCGCATTCCGGCAGTTGAAAAGAAAGGCTTGCCACCAGTGCTGCTGCGTTTGCCGCGAGATGGTCGTCAGAAACGGTTTCTTTTCGAGCCTGGCTTCCAGGCTGCTTTTCTGGATGTGATAAGGATATTGCACTCCGGGCACATATTGAGCGGGACGGCACGAGTGAACCGCGTGGCAGTCGGGGCAACGCCACCGTTTCAGCCAGATTCCGCAAGGAAAACCGAAGAAGTTACGGAGTACGAATCCATGTCCCCACAAACGCGTGCCCCCGCATTCGGGGCAGGTAACGGGCCTTTTCCAGTGGAATCCTTTTCCAACTTCTTCAACTTTCCGCAAATCCAGCCGACAAAGAAGTAACGTTAGTTACCTCCTGACTTAGGGGTTAAGGCAATGGGAAGCGCCAACTTCATGACCATTGCCTTTTTTATTTGTCGGCGGCTGAGAATTCCTGGATTAAGGTATATGTAAAAATGGCTAACTGATCTTGAGAATTTCTACACGGATTGGGTTAGGTTATTGTGCGAGTCTACAGCGGCTCGTTTAGTCTCGCATTTGTTACCACATGACTTCTGGATTCGTTTCCCGTTTTCCACGAACCAGTAGTAATAGAAAGTGCCGGTACTGAGCTTTCTTTAAAATAAATGGTACTTACCGACAGTCACTGACATAGCTTGCCTCCTGGAAAGACAAGCAAATAAGTGTTGGGAGTTTGTTGACAGTTATGCAAACACGGCCTTTAAATGACATTTCTGCCATATAATGTCAAACCGTTCAGGTGGGCTAAATCCTTGATATATAAAGAAAAAGCCCATCCGATTGGATGGGCTTTTCGCTCCCCCGAGGTGATTCGAACACCTGACCCAGTGGTTAACAGCCACTTGCTCTGCCGGCTGAGCTACAGGGGAATGTCTTTTGCGGCGCCAAGGCCGCATCAGGCGAGAGTTAAATTACCGGAAAGCTAAAAAAAAGTCAATATGGGGGGTAAAAAAAAACGCCCCGGAGGGTTCCGGGGTAGGGGTCTACTCAATGCCCGCGGCTTCCTTTACCCGGCTTCGCACCTCGTCGAGCACGGCGTCGTAACGCTCTTCCAGGGCCCTCTTGTTTTTGGACCAGGCGGCGGCGTATTCGGGGTCCTGGTGGAGCTCCATGGGGATGGTCTGGCCGTAGCGCCGGGAGAGTTCCGCCTGCTTTTGGCGGAGCTTGGGCAGGAACTGCTGCTCCAGGGCCTGTTTGAGGTGATCCTTTTCGCCGAGGTACTGCTTGAGGATCTGGCCTACCTGGCCGAAGAGGGCTCCCATGCCGAGGCCCGGGAGGAAGGCGTCCACTCCCTTGCCGATGAGGGCGGTCTTTTCAAGGTCTGCCTCGGCCTCGGGGAGTCGGAGGGCGGCAAGTAGGATGGAAAGGGCTCCTTCCCGGATGAGGGTCACGGACTCGCCGTCCTTGCCCTCGAGGAGTTTCATGAAGGAATCGGGATCGGCGGACTCGAGGAATTCGTTGGCAGCCCTTTTGCCCGCGTTTTTTAGGTCCCGATGCTCGGCGCTGGAGGAGTCTCCCTCTATGTGCGCGGTTTTTTCCATGGCTATGTCGATGGCGCTTCTGATCTCACCCATACGTTTTTTTCCTCCCTGTCGGCTCGCTGTTTTGTCGTGCGGTTATCGTATGTCGCTAGTTATAATATAAGCTTTTTCCGCGATGAGGCAATCGACCCGTATGTCGTGGGCTTCGGTGGGGATTTCCTCGAGGAGGCGCCCCGGGGGGCAGAGGCCGAGGAGGGTGATCTGTTCGCGCCGGGATGCATTCGCGGCGAGGAAGGCGGCGAGGAATCGGTCGTAATAGCCCTTGCCCCGTCCGAGCCGCCTGCCGTCGGCGGTAAAGGCAAGCCCCGGAACGGCCACGAGGAGAGGGAATACGAGGCCGGGGGACGGGGGGGCGTCTGGGGGGGAGGCTGCGCCGTCGGGGGCCTGGGGGCTCTCAGGGGGCCGGGAAGGCCACAGGATTTCGGCGGTGTCCAGGGGCTCCCTTATGCCGTAAGGGCCCAAAGCGAAGGGGCCCGAGGC
Source organism: Spirochaetales bacterium (assembly GCA_003246765.1). Lineage (GTDB taxonomy): Bacteria > Spirochaetota > Spirochaetia > Treponematales > Treponemataceae > Teretinema. Next base: position 28,757 of record QKDA01000092.1, read on the forward strand.
GGAATGGAGGCGGTAAAAGCCGAGGTTGTCTCCCTCTACCCGGGGTGCGGCTACAATAAGCCCGTAACCGAGGGCGAGTCGGTTGAGGGGCGCCGTGTCCGGTTCTTCCGGCAGGGAGAGGAAGGTGAAGAGGGTACGGTAACGCTCAACGCCGAGCGGGAGGTATGCGTCGGCGGCATCCTCAGCGGGTACGGGCCGGTAGTCCTGGTCCGCTCCCCGTTTTTTGAGGCGCTCTTCCTCCCTCAGTCGGCGGCGGAGTTCCGCCTTTTCCCTTACTCCCCGCTCTGCCATTTTTGCTCAAGCAGCTCCCGGTATTCTTCCTTCATGATGATGACGCAGTCTTCCCGGGATCCCGAACCGTGAACGATGTCTTCGGCCAGGGCCTGGCAGTTGGGCGCCCCGCAGCAGCCGCAGTCCAGTCCGGGAAGGCCCGAGCGGATCTCCTCCATGCGCTGCATCATCTTCATGGCGGTGTCGAAGTCCGGATCCAGGCGCAGGGCCGGTCGGGCGGGGAAGGGCTCCCTTCGAAGGCACGAGCCGACCCCGGTATCGGCGGG
>QKDA01000009.1 GCA_003246765.1 Spirochaetales bacterium
CGCCCGAGGGGGAAGGGGTCTCGTCAATGAGCTCCACGCCGAATTCAGAACTCATGAATTCGGATTCAGAAACGGAAGACCCCGTTTCCTTAATCATTTGGGCGTCAGCGATAAAATCTTCGTCAAAGTCCAGATCCAGATCCACGGGGTCCGTATCGTCAAAGAGTTTTTCCTGTTCCTCCTCGGAATGTCCCCCGGTTTCATTGAACTGATCTATAAAGCTGTCCAAATCGAGATCCGAGGAATTTGCGGGCGATCCGCCCCCCGAATCAGGCCCCGATGCGTTCAGGTCGTCTAAGAAACTGGAAAAATCATCATCCGAGAAGGAAACCTCGCCGCTGGCATCCTCCGTAACGGTTTCCTCCGTAACGGTTTCCTCTTCGTCTGATGACGGCATATCGTTTAGTGAAGAAAGATCGGATATATCCTCGAACTCGATATTTTGCAGGGCCTCTTCGGATATAGGGGCCGGTACTTCCTCAATAGCCTCTTCTTGCTCCGAATCGAACATATCAAGGGATATTTCCTCGGATTCGGGGATAAATACGCTTTCGGTTCGGGAAGGGGCCTCTTCCGAAACGGGAAGATCACGAGCGAAAGTATCGGTTTCCAGCTCAATGGCGCCCTCATCGAAAACGATTTCGGCCTCCTCATCTAGAGTCTCGCTGCCGGAAAGGGGAGATGACGATAGGTTTACCTCGAGGGACTCGTCCTCCGGGAGGGATTCCGCAAAATCATCCGTGAGGAAATCCATTTCGGGAAGGGAGTTATCCTCCTGAATTGATTCTTGTTCCTCAAGGGAGGAAAAAACATCCTCCCCGGGGATTTCCTCATCTGCGATGCCGCTTTCTTCAGTAAGGATGCTTTCTTCCTCAAAAACAGCATCCTCTACAAGGGTATCGTCTTCTGAAAGGGTATCGTCCTCGGAAAAAACGGTATCCTCAGGTATGGTATCCGATTCCGAACCGAAGTCCGGGAGGTCCGGAAGCTCGGAAATATCCTCAAAAGCGTTCAGGTCGGGAAATCCAATGGCCTCTACGGCGGGTTCCTCGTCCGATTCGGGAACTTCGGCGTCTCGAGGACCGCTTTTTACCCATACGCCGTACATATCAAGGGAATTGGTGTCATCGTTGAAATCGACCGGAAAAGAGGTGTCAAGTATTTCGTCATTATCAAAATCTGATGTCATCATACGCTCCCGAATATAGAATCGCTTTTTAAGTATCGGCATTTTTTTCCATATATTAACTGTAAAGTACCAATAAAAGGGCTGTCAATAACATTCAAGATGCCCCGGATTTCCACCGTTATTCTATGGTATGAGCGGAAAGAAAATCATATTCCCCGCGTTTTTCGGTACCCTTGTATACTGCTTGATCTCAATCACCTTCGGACCCTCGGGGCATTTCGCCATGAAGCGTCTCGAATCCGAGCGGGATCGGGTAAAGGCTAACCTCGAAAAGCTGCAGGCGGTTAACGCAGAACTGGACGATACCTTTCGCAACCTTTCATCGAATCCCGATACCATCGCCGTATACGCCCACGAACTCGGGTTCATACGGGAAGACGAGCGGCTGATCAAGCTTGAGGATTTCTCCGGGGGAATCAAGAGAGACTTCAGTCCCGGCACGGCGGTAAAGGCAAAGGAAAGCGACACCATGCCTGAATGGCTGTGCAAGGCAATCGCTCTCCTTGGTGCCCTTGCGGCGTTCCTCGTCATTTCACGACTCTCACCGGAGGCCAAACATGATCCTTTCAAGACACGACCCGGAATCGGCGCGTATTACGGCGGAATTCCTTCGCGATAACCGGCTTGTTATACTGCCGACGGACACCATCTACGGTTTTTCGGGGCGCGTACCGGAAACCAGGAATCTCATTATCGACGCGAAGGGGAGGGATGAGGGAAAACCCTTCATTCAGCTCATCGCGGACGTGAGTGACTTAAAGCTGCATTCCGACACTCCCGTGAATCCCGAGCTTTTAGCCCTCTGGCCTGGAGCGGTGACGATCATCGTATCCCACCGCGAGGGAGGCACCGTCGCCTTTCGCTGCCCGGGGGATCCTTGGCTTAGGAAGATAGTCGAATTGACCGGCGCGCCCATCTATTCCACCAGCGTGAACCGTTCGGGACAGGCTGCGTTGAACAGGATCTCCGAAATAATAGGGGAATTCGGATCCGCCGCGGATCTTATTATCGATGCGGGAGACCTACTCGATCCCGTTCCTTCCACCATTGTGGACGCTACGGGCCCGGAATATAAAATTCTCCGTTCCGGCGCGGTCACCGTTCCGGCTACGGCCCTAAGGGCATAGCCCCTTAGCGCTCCCACTCCACAGGCACTTCCTCCTGGGCGGTCTTGAGGATCGCGGTACCGTCATGGGTCACCGACGTGATCTTTTTCCTGCCCGAAAGCCTTTTACCGGAGGAGTCAACGCTGAAATCCCATTCCCAGGGCGTAAGGGTTGCCGCGGCCTGACGGGCCACCGGTTCGGGGAGGTCGAGAAATTGCCGGGGATTGAGCGCGCCCTTTTGAGTGACCACGAGCACTCCCCCCCGATAATCCAAGGATAGGGAGAGGGATACCCCGCTCGAGAGAATCATAACGCCCTTGCCTCCCCGGAGGATAAGGATTTTTTCCACCCCCGCCTCGCCGGCCCAGGTTCCCGAAAGGCTGTCGAGGGAGGGAAGGGGCGCGGCCGCTTCCGGAGCAGCGGCGGGGGAAGCAGAACCGATAGGGTCGGGAAGGGGAACGCTTTGGTCAAAGAGGTCGCGCACGAGCATTCTCGATTCCAGGAGAACCCGGTTTGTGTTTTCGTATACCCGGGAAATCTTGCGGGTCACGTCCTGCGCGCCGCCGCGAAGGGTCAATTCCAATCGTACCCCGTTGGGTTGGTTTGACAGGGCTCCGTGGAACACATAATCCATCCCCTCGGGAACCGTGAGGTCTGCCGGGGGTTTTTGGGTGCGAAGATCCGTAATCCTGTAGGAACGAAGCTCCAGGATAAAAGAAAAGATGAGGTCGTTGACGGTTTGACCGACGTAGTCCCCGACTTGGGAGGAATCCACGCCGTAGGCTGCCACGGTAGGAAGGGTTTGCGCGCCCAGAGTAACCTGCGGAAAGGCTGAGTATATCGCGATGCAGGCTACCGATATAAGGCGCTTCATGGCAGTTTACGCCCTCCTATCCGTCGTTCTTCTTGCGGAACTCCCGTTGGATATCCCGTTTTAGGTCCTTCTCTCGAATATCTGCCCTCTTATCAAACATTTTTTTGCCCTTACAGATACCGAGATTAACCTTAACCCGGCCCTTTTTCAGGTAAAAGTCGAGGGGAATCAGGGTAAAGCCCTTTTCTTCAACCTTCCTGATGAGCTTTTTGATCTCGTCCCGATGGAGCAGGAGCTTCTTTGGGCGATCGGGATCATGATTAAAGATGGAAGAGTAAACGTAGGGGGCGATGTGAAGGCCGATAATCCACACCTCGCCGTCCCGAATCTCCGCAAAGGCGTCGGGAAAGGAAAGATTACCGGCCCGTACGGACTTTACCTCGGTTCCCTCGAGAACGATTCCGCATTCGATTGAGTCATCGATAGTGTAGTTGAAGCGAGCCTTGCGATTCTGGGCTATGCTTCCGGAGGATCCGGCGCTCATGGTAGGGAATTATAGGGTTCGTTGTTACGCTTGTCAACGACGGCCCTTCATGCTACCATTTCTCAAGCGTTTCCAACGGAGGCCCGTATCGATGCCCGCCAAATGGCATAAATATTCCTACTCGGCGCAGCGGCAGGAACGGCGTACGACCCTGATTGTCCTGCTTTTTGTTGCCTTCTTCGCCGTTCTTTTCTGGATGGTGCACAGCTTTATCTTCTCCATGTATGCCCTGCGTTCGGACACGATGCTGCCGAGCTTGACCGACCGGGATCTGGTTATTGCTACGCCTCTCTACAATACCCAATCGGCTCCGGGCGTCAGCTTGCCTCTCTTGGCTACCGCAACCCGGGGGGATCTTGTCGTCATCGGCCCGCCCCGCAGGGATGAAAGGAATCTTGCCCTGGATTTCCTCAATGCCGGCGCTGCCTTCCTGACTCTCCAGAGGATTCGGCCCTTTGAACGGCCGGGCTCCCTGGTTTCTAAGCCCCTGATCAGGCGTATCGTCGCGCTTCCCGGGGATAGGGTCTACATCGAAGACGGGATACTGCACGTTAAAACGCCGGAATCAGGCCATTTTCTCACGGAATTCGAGCTGGTCAGCGAAGCCTACGATATCCGCATCGATTCCCTTCCCGAAGGGTGGAACGATACGCTGCCCTTTTCCGATTTCGGCAGGGAAACCGTCCTCGGTAAGGATGAGTACTTCGTTCTTTGCGACAACCGTCTCGAGGCGAGCGATTCCCGCATATGGGGGCCCGTTCCCGCCTCACGGATTCGGGCGAAGGTGTTTTTCCGCTATTGGCCCCTTTCGGGCTTTGGACCGGTTCATTAGTACTAATGGGCGGCTCCCTTTACGTTCACGTTCCCCTATGCGTACGTAAGTGCGCCTATTGCGACTTCTTTTCGGATCCTGCTTTTCTTCCCTCGTCACGCCGCATCGCGGACGCCCTGGGCAGTGAAATACGCGATCGTTCGAGGGAGGCGGGGATACGCTCCTGGGCTACGGTGTATATAGGCGGCGGGACTCCGAGCCTTCTGTCCCCGGCGCTCATCTCAACGCTATGCGCAACCATCACGGATAGCGCCCCCCTGGAGCCCGACGCGGAGTGGACCATCGAGGCAAACCCCGAAGACCTGAGCGCCGAATGGCTTTCAGCCTGCGCCGACTCGGGCATCAACCGCCTTTCCCTGGGCGTACAGTCCCTGCACGATCGGGAGCTTTCTTCCGTGGGCCGCAGGGGAAGCCGGAAGGCCAACCTCGAGGCCTTGGAACTCGCCTCTAAAGTATGGAAGGGACGCCTTTCCCTTGATTTCATCGCTGGCCTTCCCGGGCAGAGCAGGGAAAGCCTCCTTGAAAGCCTCGACGCAGCCCCTGCGTTCGGGGCGGACCATGTTTCCCTTTACTCCCTTACCCTGGAGGAGGGAACCCCCCTGCAGCGTCTTGCCGATACCGGCGGGATTCCCGAACTTCCCGAGGGCGACTCGGCTGACGAACTCTGGATTGCCGGCCGCGACTTCCTGGGTGAGCTTGGATATGCCCAGTACGAGGTCTCCAATTTTAGCCTGAATCGCTGCGAGAGCCGACATAATCTCGTCTATTGGAATTCCGGCGAATGGCTCGCCGCGGGCCCCGGAGCCAGCGGCACGATTCGCCGGGGCAGCGTTGCCCTCAGGACCACGGGGATGTCGGACATCGCGCAATGGCTTTCGGATCCCGTCGGTACCTCGCAGACCGAGGAGCTTAACGAAAGGGAATGCGCCGAGGAATACCTCATGATGGGAATGCGCCTTCTTTCCGGTGTCGACAGAAAATCCTTTGAACTTCGCTTCGGAAAGGATATACTGGAAGTGGCCGGAAAGACCTGCTCGAGATGGCAAGGCCGAGGCCTGCTTGAGGTCTCGCCGGAGCGGATACGGCTGAGCGCCCAGGGCCTTTTAACCCTGAACGTCTTTCTCGCTGAATGCCTGGAGGAGATGAGTTGAAATCCCGAAGGACCCGGTATCGAATCCTCTCCCTCCTAGGGGACCCCTTGGTCCGCTTCGGCATGCTGTTATCCGCCTTCTTTGCCCTGCTCACCCTGCTCATCCTCGCGGTGGAGCGCTCCCTCAACCCAAACCTTACGTCCCTCGCGGACGCCTTCTGGTATACCCTGGTTACCGTTACGACCATCGGCTACGGGGACATTACGCCGGTCACCGGATTCGGGCGTCTTATCGCGGTGGTCATAATGTCCAGCGGTGTCGTGGTTTTCGGCGCCGTAAGCGGTAAAATCGCCTCGTTTTTCTTTGACCGCCAGCAAAAAAGGGATAGGGGATTGATAAAATTGAAGAAAAAAAGAGAGCACCTGGTAATCTGCGGGTGGAAACCGGACATGGATTCCCTCCTCGCGGGAATTCTCAAGGCTAATCCGGAGCTCCTTCCCCAGGATATAGTCGTCGTGAACAACGCGTCCCAGGAGCGCATGTTTCCCGTGACCTCCTCCTCAACCCTGCGGGGACTAAACTACGTCAGCGGCGACTTTGTGGAAGAGGAAACCCTGGAGCGATCCGGTGTCCGGGGAGCCTCCAAGGTCATGGTCCTGGCGGACTATTCCCGGGATTACTCGGAAATGGAAATGGATTCCCGCACGGTTCTCGCGGTTATCACCATAAAGAAGATGAACCGAACGAGCTACGTGGCGGCGGAACTGCTGGACGAAAAATTCCGCAAGCACCTGGAGAACGAGCACTGCGACGAGATAATACTTTCCAGGCAATACGAAAAGCGGGTACTCGTTTCGGCTTCGGGAGGAACCGGCGTAAGCCACGTGCTGGACCACCTTTTCGGCGCCGCCGATGATGAGGGCCTCATGATCGTGGACGTGCCGGAACAGGGAATCGGTAAAAACTTCGGGGAGCTCGCAGGTCTTTTCGCCGAAGCCGGCAAGGGCATCCTCGTGGGGCTACTGGAAAACACGGGCAACTTTTACCTCAGAAAGCAGGAAGCCCTGGCGGAAGCCCAAAAAAATCCCGATATCCCGGGGATCGTGAACAAGCTTAAGAAGGTGAAGGAACTGAAGAGCAACAGGACCGTCCTCGCGCCGGAGCGCGACTACCCTGTAAAAAAATACGCCAAGGCCATACTCGTTCGGTCCGCTTCATCCGCGGGGAGGAGAGAGCCTTGAGCGAATCCGTCATCGAACGAATCAGAAAAATCGCCATCTTCTCGGATTTCAAGAACGACGAGGAGCGCCTAGGGCGTATCGCGGCCAAGCTGAAAACGAAAAGGCATGAGGCGGGGAGCGCCATCATCGTCGAGGGAGAGGAGGGGGATACCCTTTTCGTGCTGAATTCCGGGAGGGTGCGCATTCTCAGGAATACCCTGTCGGGAGAAAGCTTTGCCCTGGTCAATCTCGACGCCGACGCGAACGTTTACTTCGGGGAGATAGCCCTCATAGACAGCGACCGCCGTTCCGCGACAGTCATGGACCTCACTGCTTGCGAGACCCTCACCCTGTCCCGGAAGGACTACCTGGAACTCTGCGAGGAGGACCCGGTCATCGGCTACCGCCTAACCTTCCAGCTCGCCCTCAAGCTCGGGTCGGCCCTCCGCAAGTCGAACCGGGACATGATAACCATGTACCAGGCCCTGGTCGAGGAGATCGGGTAGACCCGTTCAGGAAAAGAAGCTGTCGAGCTTTCGGTACAAGGCTCCCACCAAGGCCTTGTCCTCCTCGCCAGCGGTGTCGCTGATGCGGTCGATAAGGGTTTCCAGGCTCGCGAGGCTCTCGTTCAGCGCGGTATGGAATCCCCGGGAACACTTGAACCAGAACCGGTCCTCGCCGTCGGTAAACAGGCAAATAAATCCCAGCTCCTTGCTCTTTTCCTTCGCCACCGTGACTCGAAAGAGCCACTTCAGGTTCTGCACGATCCCTTCGGGATTCTCCGCAAGGTTGAAGTTTTCCTTTCTCGGCCACTCGCCTGGGCCCACCGGATCCAGGGGGAAGGTCGAGGCAACCCTGATGATGAGATCCATCTTTTCGCCCCCGAGCAGCTCGTGTCCCCCTATCAGGATTTTCCCCCGAAGGCCCGAAACCTGCTTCATGAGGGAACCGGAAAGGTCCGCTCCCTTGATCGCCCGGGAGAGGGATTCCCACGGCAAGGTAAGGTGCTTCTTCCCCTTTACCTTGACGATCTCGAAGCTCTCGCCCCCGAACGCGACCGTCTCCGCCGGAAGGCTTCCCTTCTGGGCGCGGGCCGGTCCCTTCGCGTCTGTGGGGGTTTCTCCCGGCCGTGCCTTGCCCCGTTTGGAGTTCCCCTCGCCTCGGCGGTCGTTATCCCGGTCTGCCGCGGAAAGTCGCGCGTCCTTTCCCTTTCTTGGCGACAGTCGGGCGAGGAGGGCGGGATCGATGCGGGAGAGGATGTTCTTATCCAGGGGCGAAACCGACATGGCGTACATTCTCGAGGTACGGACGATTTCTCCCGCCACTATGAAATGCGGCTCCTCGCGGTACATGCAGGAACCGGGGTGTATCTGTATCTTCTCGGC
>QKDA01000002.1 GCA_003246765.1 Spirochaetales bacterium
CCCCGCTCCCGGGCGGTGGTCACCATCTTGTCTTCCCCGTCGTCGGCGTCCCCCGCGAGGTGGCCTATGTCGGTTATGTTCATCACGTGGTTTACCGAGTACCCGAGGTACTCCAGGGTCCGTTCGAGCAGGTCCTGGAACACGAAGGCCCTGAGATTTCCGATATGGGCGTAGTTGTATACCGTGGGGCCGCAGCCGTAGAAACCCACCTTTCCCGTCTCCCGGGGCGTGAATTCCTCAAGCCTTCTTCCCATGGTATTGTACAATTCCAGCGCCATCCCGGTGCCTCCGTATCGAAAAAACGTGTGAAACCGGTGTATACTGGCCGGAATCATGCTAAATGTACGGAAAATATGGGAAAATAGCAATATTCCCGCCCTTTGGCCCGATCTTGCCGCCTCTGTCCGCTTCGATGAACCCATGGCACTGCATACCTCCTTTCAGGTCGGGGGCCCCGCGGACCTCTACGTGGAACCCTCCGGCGAGGAAGAGCTTGGTGCCCTCGGGGAAGCCCTGTTTTCCCTGGGTATTCCCGTGTCCCTCGTGGGGGGCGGCACGAATCTCCTGGTCTCCGACAAGGGAATTCGGGGCGCGGTGATCTCCCTCGCCCGGCTTTCTTCCATTAGGAAAGGGGAAGAAACAGGAGGTTCCCGGATCGTGACCGCCGGGGCCGGGGTTTCCATGGAAACCCTGGTGGAATGGTGCGCGGACCGCGATATCAGCGGGCTTGAACGTTTTGCCGGCCTTCCCGGAACCTTGGGAGGCGCCGCCTTTATGAACGCCCGTTGTTACGATCTGTCCCTCTCGGAGGTTTTTTTATCGGCCCGGGTGCTGTATTTCGGCCCCTCAGGGTATACAATCATGACTGTCCCGAAGCGGGAAGGGGAGTGGGACTATAAAAAATCCCCCTTTCAGGGCGTGAAGGCCCGGCATCCCGTAGCCCTGGAGAGGGGGGACAGCCTGATCGCCTCGGTGACCCTCTCCCTTTCCGCTGGATCTTCCCCCGATATCCGGCGGGAGATGGAGAAATACCGGGCTGACCGCGAAAGCAAGGGGCATTTCCGCTACCCTTCCGCGGGGAGCATGTTCAAGAACGACCGTTCCTTCGGGAAGCCCTCGGGGGCCATCATCGACGGGGCGGGCCTGAAGGGATTCTCCGTAGGGGGCGCCCGGGTCGCGGACTGGCACGGCAATCTCGTCATCAATACGGGGGGAGCCACCGCGTCGGATATCCGTACCCTCGTGGAGGAGGTCCGCCGGAGGGTACTCGGGCAGACCGGCTTCAACCTGGAACCTGAAGTGATATTCGCGGGAGAATGGTAGCGTTCCCCGCCATACAAGAGGAGTATGACCCATGAAAAAAATCGCGATCCTAGTCCTGGCGTCGGGCCTCGCGTCCGCGTTCCTTTCCGCTCAGACCCTCGGACACGTTGAATACCTGGAAGGTTCCGTGGAGATTACCCGGGACGGGAAGTCCCTCAAGGGGGTGGATATCGGTACGGGCATACAGAACCTCGATATCGTAAAGACCGACGGGGACTCCACCGTGACCATCGCCTTTGAGCCCTCCTCGGGCCTTACCGGAACCGTGTCCGTCGTGCCTTCCACTACCGCCGTCATCCGGCAGGACCAGATCCAGTCCAAACCGGCGAACGACATCAAGCTCCTCTCGGGATCGGTAAAGATGAAGGTGGAGCGCATCGCCGGCAGGAACGCCTCCATTCAGGTCCGGACCCCCTCCTCGGTACTCGGCGTACGGGGTACCGAATTCGTCGTGGCTACCTTCAACGGCGCGACCCTCGTGGGCTGCAGTTCCCATTCCGTGTGGTGCTCCCCCTACGACGAGGTGACCGGCACCGGCTCCGCCTCCTCTCCGAACGGCGCCCTGGCGGAACCGGGCACCATGGTCTCGGTGCTGGACGACGGCTCCTTCGGTCCCATCGCCTACGACAAGGGCCGTTTTGACGCGAGCTGGACCGAGATATCCGCAAAATGGAAGAGTTTCAACGAGGAACTCGTGTCCGCCAATCCCGTAGCCTTCATCGACCAGTTCGTGGGTAACTGGGACGCCTATTCCGCGAAGGTCCTGGCGGCGGACAAGAAGCTCCGCGCCAACGCTACCCTCATGAAGTGGCTCGAAGCCTCCGGCAAGGGCGGCCCCTCGGGCTCCTTCCGGGACTGGGTTAGGGAGCGGCCCCTGGTCATGAACGATCTCATTGAGGTCCGCCAGAGCATGATCCCGGCGATCATCACCCTCTACCGCCTCCAGGAGCTTACCCCCCTGGTTCCCGCCTCCCAGATGGGCGCGAAGCTCTCCAACGGAAAAACCGTTAAGGACTTCATTTCCGCCTTCAGGCGGGACGCCGGCAAGGTCAGCCTCGCCATAGCCCTTTTCACCGCGGGGGAGAAGCAGTACATGCTCAGGAACGACGGAGTTTCGCCCTTCTCGGACTTTTGATTGACAGCCCCGCTCGGTCAAATCTATACTGATACTACTGGTGGTGTCGATTGTTACAGCTCGCGTTCGTAAACTTTAGGAAAGGATCCTATATCCTCGTTGAAGGCAAGGCCGAATCCGACCGGTTTTACATTATTCAGGGCGGTAAGGTACAGATCACGAAGGAAACCGAGGTGGTCTCCGAGGAAGGGGGCAACGTACTCGGGCCCGGCGACTTCATCGGCGTCGTGTCCAGCATGTCCGGCCACAGCCAGATCGAGACCGCCATGGCCGTTACCGACGTGACCCTCATATCCGTGCGCCGGGACCAGTATTCGGAACTTATCGAGAAGAATACCCCCGTGGCCATGAAGATCATCTACTCCTTTACCAGGAAGATGCGCTATCTCGACGAGGCCCTCACCAGGATCACCCTGAAAAAGAACGTCGAGGACGACATTACCCACCTTTTCAATATCGGCGAGTACTACGCCAAGCTCTCCCAATACGGCCTCGCCCTGTACGGCTACTACCATTACCTGAAAAACGCCCCCAGCGGCCCCTACGCGGCGGTCGCCCGGGAGCGCTTCATGGCCCTGAAGTCTATGGGGGTCAACGTGAACCCGGCCCTTCTGGAGCCCAAATCCGGGGAGATGCAGCGGCAGTACCCCGAGGACTCCATGGTCTTTTGCGAATGCCAGCCCGGCGCGGAGCTGTACATCATCCAGAAGGGGCAGGTGAAGATCACCAAGATCGTGGACAACAACGAGGTTCTTCTGGCGGTGCTCAAGCAGGGCGACATGTTCGGCGAAATGGCCCTCCTGGAAAACAAGCCCCGGTCCGCCAGCGCCATAGCCCTCGCGGGTTCGCAGCTCCTGGCGGTAAACCGGCAGAACTTCAACCAGATGGTTTCCACCCAGCCCCAGCTTATCGCCCGCCTCACCACTACCCTGGCGGACCGTATCTGGCTCATGTACAAGCAGCTGGCGAACACCCTCATCAACGATCCCATCGGGCGAATGTACGACATGCTCGTCATCCAGCTCGAGAAGATGCGCGTGCCCTTTCAGGCCGCGAAGTCCTTTACCTTCGACTTCGGCCCCACGGAACTCGCGAATATGTGCGGCCTGGCGAAGGAAAACGTGCACCTCAACATTTCCGAGTTCATGCGGGAGCCGATCATCCGCCTGGTGGACGACCATATCCACGTGACCGACCTGGTTGAACTAAACAAGCAGACCGCCTACCGAAAAAAACTCATGGACCTGGAAAGGGCACGGAACGAGTCCCGCTCCCAGAGTCCCTCGTCGATGTGGTGATTGCCCCATGAGATTCCGCCTTCGCCGCGCCGCCCTGGCCCTGACCGCAGGGGCGTGCCTTTTTACCGCCGCGGCCCAAACCTCCGCGGCAGACCCGAACGCCGCCGCGGTACCGAACGCCGCCGCCGCCCCCGAGACCGGCGCCCTTTCGGGCACTTACCGGGACATTTCCCTGGGAATGAGTCTGGACGAGGTCAAGGCGGCCCTGCTTGCAGACGGTATTTTCGGCTACCGGGGCGAGCGTGACGTTTCCCTCCTGCCCACGATGAACCGAACCCTCATCGAGACCGTGGGGTATTCCTTTATCCGGCGCTCGTGGTTTCAGTTTAAGGATGAAGCCCTGTACGTCATGACCTTCAACCTCGATCCCGACAAGGTAGACTATTACTCCGTGTACAAGGCTCTCGTGGAAAAATACGGCGAGCCCGGCAGTCTCGACCCCCGCAAGGCCCTCTGGACCGACGGTAAGGTTACCCTGAGCCTCGAGCGGCCCCTGACGGTGAAATACGTCGACGCCGAGGCCTTTGCCGCGGCCCTGGGCGAGTCCGGGGCCGACAAGGCCGCCTCGGATCTCCTTCGGGAGGATTTCATCAATGGCTTCTAGGGGAATGGCCCGCTTGTTGCCGAACCCCCGCGCCGCCCCATGGCGGTCCGGGATTCTCGGGGCCTTCATAATCGTCCTTTCGCTTGCCGCCTGCGGGGCCCAGTCGACCCTGCCGTCGGTATCCCTGGAGATTGAGCGGGCATCCGGGGGGAGCGCGACGGTTCGCGCGGAGCTCGCGGTGAGCGATCAGGAACAGAGGACCGGCTACATGCGAAGGAAGGTAATACCCCAGGGCACGGGGATGCTCTTCGTGAAATGGAGCGACCGGCGGCTCAATTTCTGGATGAAGGACACCCCCCATCCCCTGTCCATAGCCTACATCGACTCAGAGGGCCGGATTCGGGATATCCTGGACATGGAGCCCCTCAGCCTCGCGACGGTTTCAAGTTCCGTCTCCGTCCGTTATGCCCTGGAGGTTCCCCAGGGCGATTTCGCGCGCCTCGGCGTCGCCGTGGGCGACCGTATCGGGAAAGCCTCCCTGGAGAAGGCTCTCGAGATTGCCCGGTCCCGGCGCTAGGCCTCGCTTCCCTTCTTCCCTCTTAGGAGAGTTCCTGCAGCATCTGGGCCGCAAGGCGGTCCTTGGGGTCGAACTCCAGGGCCGCCCTGAAAAAGGACGCCGCCTCTTCCCTTTTGCCCTCTCTCAGGGCCACGGTTCCAAGGTTTGACATGATCTTTACGTTCTCGGGGTCCTGTTCCAGCGCCGAGGCAAGCCACGAGCGGCTTTGGGCGTAGTCGCCGAGCTCCATGAGGCAGATCGCCAGCTCGTTGCAGATGTCGACGTAGCCCGACTCGATGCCGGAATTGGGATCCTTTCCGAGCTCCAGGGCCTGCGTAAAGGCAGCCTTGGCGTCTTCCCAGCGTTCCAGCCGCCTGAGGGCCCAGCCGAGGAGGAACCACGCGTTCCACACCCGGGGGTGATGCTCCAGGAAGAGGCGGACGCTTTCGAGGGCCTTCTCTTCCTCTCCCATGGTTATGTAATCGTAGGCCGCCTTGAACAGGTCGTCGTCCAGGTCCCGGGAGGATATTTCGGAGACTATGGCCCGGGCCTTGTCCATACGGTTCTTGGCGGTGTCGCCCTCGGGAGACTCGAGCTTGAGGTAGGTTTCCAGGGCTTCCTTGGCCTTCCGGTAGCTCTTTTGCTTCAGGTAGAAGAAGCCCGCGTTGAAAAAGGCCTCCGTCAGGGGCGGCTCCGCGGCCATGGCGACTCGGTAATAGTCAAAGGCCCGGCCGTCGCAGGCGTCCGCTTCCTCGTCCATGCCGGCGTTGCGGAAGGAATCCGCCCGCTGGTCGTTTAGGAGGGCCAGGTTGAGCACTCCCCGCGGATCTTCGGGGTCCAAGCCCCTCAGGGCAGTGAAAATCTCCTCCGCGAGGTCCCAGTCGCCGTTTCGGGCCTTGAGAATCGCCGCCTCGGTCATTTCTTCCCGGATTCCCGGGTGAATGGAGGTAATGATGGAGCGGTAGTAGGCGGTATGGGCGTTTTCGGGGTCGTAGGCAAAGACCGTGAGAATCCCCGCCAGGATCATCTCCGGGGTAAGGCTTGAGGTATCGGGCTTGGCGGCGCCGCCGCGCCCGTCCAGGGGGGCGGAAAGCTGCACCGGCAGGGGGATAGACGAATCGAAGGAGGGAATGGCCGCCGAAACGGCGGCATCCTCGGGAATGTCGATGAATACGACGGAATCGAGGGGATGTGACATGGGTACCTCTTGTGGCAGTTGGTTACGCTTCCGCCGGGGGAACGGCCTCGGCGCTCGGGATCTCTCCGGCGGGGGCTTCCCCCTCGGAGAGGGCTTCGGCCTTCGCGGCGGCTTGGGTCTCGGTTGACTTGGCGTCCTGTTTTGCCCCGGCGCCGGGCTTGGCCGAGCCGCCCTTGGCTTGGGGTTCTTCTGATCGCTCTTCGGCGGTTTTCCTCTGCTGGGAAATGTAGTTGTTGATATGCATCTTGTAGGGCATGGGAACGTCCGCCTCGTGATACTGGATGGCCAGGGCGACGAGGTCCCGGCGGCCTTCCACGTCCTCGGTACGGACGATGGTTCCCTTCAGCCCCACGGCGTTTCTCGGTTCCTCAAGGTCGATCCGGAGCACTACTTCCTTGTTCGTAAGGAATGCCGCGATGCCGACCATGATTACCTTGGCCCCGGAAAAGGAGAGATCCCGTAGAATGCAGCGCCGGGGAATGCCCTGAATGAAGACCAGGGTCTCCTTTTGGGATATGCCGAGCTTCCTCAGGGAATCGGGGGTAATGAGGATGCGTTCTTCCCGGCGCTTCGTGGAGTTGACGTTCGCCTCGAGGAGGGTGCCGAGCCTTTCGATGAGGTCGTCCGGTGCCCGCTGGGTGAAGGTGAGGCCGATGAGTATAAGGTCCGGCGACCCGCCGTAGGGGGCCATGCCCGCGACCTTGGCGGACACGAAAAAGGAGAAGGGCTCGTTCTTTTCGGGGTTCATGAAGCAAAAACGGAGGCTTACGGACGAGGCCCCTTGCTGAATCTTTTCGTAGATGCCGCTCTTGATTCCGGCGATGACCTTGGCCCCTACCAGGGAGGTCGAGTTGATTACGCAGGGCCATTGGCCGCCGAGGGATTTTAAAAAGACCTGCTGGGGGATGAGACCCGTGGTCCTGATGACCTCTTTGGTGAAGGTTACCTCTATATTCTGATACAGCTGGTGGTAGCGGGCCAACTGCTGGCTGGTTGCGTATCCCATATTCCCCTTAATAATAGAGGCCTTTATTTAAAAGGTCAACCTGAACCGTTCGGGCAAAAAAGAAGGCGTTTCCCCCGATGCCTCGGGACGAAACGCCTGTCTTTCCGGTTCGTCGGGAACGGTGAGTTCCCAAACAGAGCGGATTAATACCCCTTGGTATCGCGGGTTTTCCGGGTCTTTTTCATGAGCTTGCGGCGAAGGGCCTTGTTCTTCCGGTTGAGGATGGTGGAGGGCTTCTCGAAGTACTCGCGCTTCTTCCATTCGCGGATAATGCCCTCTTTCTCGACCATGCGCTTGAAGCGCTTGATCGCCTTCTCGAGGTTTTCGGAGTCGTCGACGACGATGTGTGCCATGTGTAAATCACCTCCCTTCGGTCCGACCGTCAGTGTTCGTTGATTCTAGCAAAAAGGGACGTCCAGCGTCAAGGGAGGGCTTCGATGGTGTCCGCCCGAAAGCCCTTGGCCCGCTTGTTTCCGTTCCCGACCCTGCCCTCGAGGCTCTCGCCGGTAACCTTGACCCGGATTCCCTCCCAGTCGGCGAATCCCGAGGAATAGCCCTTTGCGTTGAAGAGGATAACCGGGCTTCCTGAACCCGTATCCAGGTAGTAAAGGGTGTATTCGCTCAGGGTTCCCTTGGCCTCAGTCCTGCTCGACACTGTGCCCGTAAGGCTCGTGAGGCTCGCTACGGAGGCCTTCTCCGCTGCGGGAGCGGATACCGACGCGGCGGCCCCGGGGCGGCCTTGAGAGGCGCAGCCGACGAGCAGGGCGAGAAGGGTAAGGACGGCGAAAAGGCCCCGGAGTCCGGATTTTACGCTAACGTTCATGAAGGTTTCCTTATCTTGGGTTGAAAAAAAGGGCCGGCTCATGCCGGCCCAGCTTGCCTACTGCTGAAATTTCACGAAGGCCTTACTTGGTAAGGGTGAAGGCCTTAATGCCCTCGGGCTGCCATTTGGGATACTGCGACCCCGCGGGAGCCGCGGTTCCGACGCGGGCTTCTACGTAGTAGTCCCCGAAGGCGAGATACCGGTCATACACGACAAGGTAGTAGGTTCCCGACACGGTAGGGGTGTAGGTAATTCGGGAATAGTAAT
>QKDA01000273.1 GCA_003246765.1 Spirochaetales bacterium
ATCAACGCGGAAACCAAGCCCATGAGCTTCGACCTGGGCGCGGACCTCACGGGCGCCGCGGTCTTCGCCGACGCCTCGGGCGGCTCCGCAAGCCCCATCGCCAACCCGAAGGGCCTTACCCTGACCGCTGCCGGAGTGACCCTGGAACCCCTGACCGCTGCGGTTATCCGCGCGGCCAAGTAAGGATACATAGTAAGGATGCTTTGAAAAGGCCCGGGCTGGCCAAATTTGACAGCCCTTAGGGCAAAACTGATAATTAATTGAACGGTTTAGTAAACCGGTCAGTTAAGAAATATTAGGAGGAAAGAGAATGATGAAGAAGATTGTGGCAGTCCTTGCCATGGTAAGCATCGTAGGCGTCGCGGCCTTCGCCAACGGCGGAGCGGACAAGTCCAAGGCCGGTAAGGTCACCCTCAAGGTATGGGAATCCGAAGGCTCCGAGAAAGACTTTATGCTCTGGGCCGCTGACGAGTTCATGAAGGCCAACCCCAACGTGGAAGTCATCTACGAGCCCGTCGGCCACGTGGATGCCCGGGCCAAGATCGAGCTTGACGGACCCGCGGGCGTCGGAGCGGACGTCTTCGTCGCCCCCCACGACCACATCGGCGCCCTCGTCGCCGGCGGCCACGTTCTCATGAACAACAACGACCTCAAGGCCAGCTTCGTGGACGCCGCGGTCACCGCCTCCACCTATCAGGGAAAGGCCTACGGCTTCCCCCTCGCCATCGAGACCTACGCCCTGTTCTACAACAAGGACATCCTCAAGACCCCGCCCAAGACCTGGGACGAGGTAGCGGCCTTCGCCAAGACCTGGAACGACAAGGGCCAGAACAAGTACGCCATCGTCTGGGAAGCGGCCAACGCCTACTTTGACTATATCTTCATGGGAGGCTTCGGAGCCCAGCTCTTCGGCCCCACCGGCGCCGACCGCTCCAAGCACAATATCAACAGCGCCGCCGCCGTGAACGGCCTCAAGTACTTCCAGAACGTCCGCAAGACCATCCTGGACGTGCCCTCCGCCGACCTTTCCGGCGACTTCTGCAACTCCTCCTTCATCGAGGGTGATCATCACCGGTCCCTGGAAGATCGCCGACTTCAAGAAGGCCAACGTGAACTTCGGCATCGCCACGATCCCCGTGTTCCCCGGCCAGAAGGATCCCCCCTCGTCATTCTCCGGCGTGCGCCTCGCCTTCGTGAGCGCCTACACCGACCACGAGGCTGAAGCCCGCGCCTTCGCCGACTTCATCACCAGCAAGGCGGGCCTCGAGAAGCGCTTCGCCATCACCGGCCAGATTCCCCCCCGCAAGGACATCACCGTCTCCGATCCCTACAGCGCCGGAATCCTCGCGCAGGCCAAGTACGCCTTCCCCATGCCCTCCATTCCCCAGATTGGAACCTACTGGTCGGCCATGGGCGCCGCCTTCGCCGCCATTTGGGACGGCAAGGACGTGACCGAGCAGCTCAACGCTGCCGCGGCCGCCATGGAATCCGCGAAGTAAACAGCGCGTATCCTGGTCTTTCGCGCAGGGCTTCCCCTCGGGGCAGCCTGCGCGAAGGGGCCCCTTTCGGAGGGGCGGGAGTCCGCCGGAAAGGCTTCCGCGGCCTTTCCTCCCCTCCGCTGTTCTTTTTTCAATCATTTCAGGGAGTGTCGTCATATGGGTAAACAGGGCAAGGCAGTCAATCCGGGAATCATCCGGGCCGCCCCCATTGCATCCGCGTTATATATGGGCTTGGGACAGATCCTGTTTCTCAAGCAATACCTTCGGGGCGCCGTCATGGCCCTCGTCGAAACGGTTTTTCTCTTTTTCACGGTCTTTCAGTCCGGTACCCTGATCCCGAATTTCCAGGGTCCCGTCGCCAGGGCCCTCTTCGGCATCGTGACCCTGGGCTCTCCCTCCCCCGAGGGAACCCCCGTCAAGTTCCGGGACCACTCCATCTTCATGCTCATCACGGGCCTCATCTTCGTGATCATCACCCTGCTGTATCTCGGCCTTTACGTCTTCAACGTCGTCGACGCGAAAAAGTCGGCCAAAACCATCGTAGCCAACGACGAGTTTCCCACCTTCGCGGAAACCAAGAACATAATCCACGACCGGGCCTTTCCCTACATCGGCCTTACCCCGGTGGTGCTCCTCATCTCGTTCTTCACCCTGATCCCCCTGTTCTTCTCGGCCCTCGTGGCCTTCACGAACTATTCGTCCCCCCACCACATTCCCCCCAACAACCTCGTGGACTGGGTGGGCTTCGAGAACTTCGTCACCATGTTCTCCGCCCGGGTGGGCAACACCGACGTGAGCAACGTATGGTTCCAGACCTTCGCCCGGGTGGCGGCCTGGACCCTCGCGTGGGCCACCTTCGCGACCTTCACCTGCTACTTCGCGGGAATGTTCTTCGCGGTCATCCTGGTGGACCACCGGGTAAGGATCGCGAAATTCTTCAGGACCATCTTCATCCTTCCCTACGCGATCCCGCCGATGCTGAGCCTGTTCATCTGGCAGAACCTCCTGAACGGCACCTTCGGCCCAATCAACCGCACCCTCATCGCCTTGGGGATCATCGCGAACCCCATACCCTGGCTCTCGGATCCCGAGATGGCCCGCATGACCCTCATCCTGGTAAACGTCTGGATCGGCTTCCCCTACAGCATGATCCTCATCACCAGCAACATGACCGCCATCCCTTCCCAGCTCTACGAGGCCGCCATCATCGACGGCGCCAACAAGTGGGACCAGTTCAAGTCCGTCACCTTCCCCCTGGTGCTCTACCAGACGCTGCCCCTCCTCATCATGCAGTTCGCGGGAAACATCAACAACTTCGGCGCGGTCTTCTTCCTTACCGCGGGAGACCCGAAACTCTCGGACACGATCACTACCCAGGCGGGCGCCACGGATCTCCTGATCACCTGGATCTACAAGCTCACCTACAACACCCCGAACATGTACAACCTGGCGTCGGTGCTCTCGATCCTCATCTTCGCCGTGATGGTGCCCTTCGCCGTCTA
>QKDA01000125.1 GCA_003246765.1 Spirochaetales bacterium
GCGAAGTTTCGCTTCACCGTACGCTTGGTGGTCATCTCCAGGGGTTCCGAAAGGATCGTGACCTTCGAAATCCGCTGATAGGGCTGAAGGCCCTTGTTCACCCGGTCGACGATCTCCTCCACCGCTTCCCGGATATCCTCTTCCACCCCGGCAGCGCCCCGTTCGAGGCTCAGCCTCTGGAAGAGGCCGTCCGCGGGGTAGACCAGGGCCTCAATGCCCTCGCTCTTGAGGTTTTTATCCGCCAGGTAGCCCTTCACGGTAATCTGCTCAATGTCGTTGAAGTGGAGCTGGAAGGCGTTCTCGATCTCTTCGGGGTAGACGTTTTTGCCTCCCTCGGTGACGATCATGTTCTTGGCCCGGCCCGCGAGGTAGAGGTAGCCCTCCGAGTCAAGCTTCCCGAGGTCTCCCGTGCGGAACCAGCCCTCGGAGTCGAGAACCTCCGCGGTGGCGTCGGGCATCTGGTAGTAGCCCTGCATGACCATGGGGCCCCGGATGGCCACCTCGCCGACCCCCTCCCCGTCGGGATCGAGAATCTTCATCTCCATGTGGCCCACGAAGTACTGCCCCACGCTCTCGATCTTAAAGCGGTCCACGGGGTTGAGGGCCACGATCGGCGAGGTTTCGGTAAGCCCGTATCCCTGAACGAAATCTATGCCGAACTCGTTGAACTGGCGGAACACGCTGGCCGCCAGGGGCCCTCCGCCGGAAATGGCGATGCGGATGTCCGCGAGCCCCGCCTTGGCGAGCACGGAACCGAAGATCTTCTTGCCCGGGTTAAAGCCGAGAAAGCGCTTGCAGATAAAGGAGACCCCCATGAGGAACCGGATGAGGCCGTACACCAGGGGGCCCTTATCCCGGATTCCCTTCATGATTCCCGAAAGGAGCTTGTTGAAAAGGAGGGGAACCCCCAGGAGCATGGTGACCTTGCCGTCCTTGAGCTCCTTGAGCATGCGGGATACCGCCATGGACTTGCCGAACACCACCTCGGCGCCCACGGAGAGGGCCTCGATGAAGACCGCGAGCATGGTGTAGGCGTGATGGATGGGCAGCAGGGCGTAGAAAACGTCCGTATGGTAGATATTCAGGTTGATCTGGGAGATGTAGCAGTCCGAAACGAAATTGCGGTGGGTGAGCATGACCCCCTTGGGAACGCCCATGGTCCCGGAGGTGAACATGATCGCCGCCAGGTCCGTCTCCGAGGCCGCCTCGATCGCGGGCGAACCTGAGGGAACGAGGTTGTATACGTAGGTTTCCGGATTAACCGGGCTCAGGGAAAGCACGGTGCCGGAGTCCTTAAAGGACATGAAATGGTCGTGCTTTTCCTGGTCGATGCACAGGAATTTCGGCTTCGCGGTTTTCAGGAGATTCTCGATTTCCCCGTCATGGAGGTTGTAGTCGATGGGTATGACCACGGCCCCGGCAAAGAGGGTCGCCAGGTAGGAAACCGCCCATTCGGGGGAGTTCTTGCCCGAAACGGCAATGTGGTCGCCCCGGCGGATACCCTGCTCCGCGAACCAGGCGGCGAGGGTCTCGATTTTCGACAGGGCCTCCCGGTAGGTAAGGGTTACGCGCTCGCCCTCAAAAACCGTAAAGCAGGGGCGGTCAGGGTAGCGTTCCGCCGAAATCCTGAACATCTCGGGAAGGGTCGGCCACTCCCCGGTAAACAGGGTGCCGCGCCACGCGTTAAGAAAATCCCATGGTTTGTTTTTCATGAAAAAACCCCTTTATGGATACGACGAGAGGATAATGGTATATTCAACACTATGACACAGTTTGAGCGTCGTAAGTTGCATCTTTCACCGAATTTCTCCCATTTTCTTCGCCGCGGTGCCGCGATCCTGCTTCTTTTGCTTCCCCTATCCGGGATGGGCGCCCAGGTGCTGGGCCCCAAGGGCAGGGATCCGGGCAAGTCAGACCGGGACCTTTTCATCGACGCGGCCAAGGCCTACCTCGGCTCGCCCTACGTCCTGGGGGGAAGCACCGCCCGGGGCCTCGACTGCTCGGGCCTCGTCTACCGGGCCGCCCTGGACGGGCCGGACATTCAGCTGCCCCGCACCGTGGAAACCCTGGCGACCTTCGCCGAGCACGTGACGGACTCCGAGCGGGACCGGGGAGACCTTCTCTTCTTCAATACCACCGGAAAGCTCTCCCACGTGGGCATTTACCTCGGAAACGGCCAGTTCGTCCATTCCGCCTCGGACGGCCCGAAGACTGGGGTGATCGTTTCCAAGATCAGCGAAAGCTACTGGAAAAAGGCCTACCGTTTTACGGGACGGATCTTCAAGCCCTCAGGGCCCGGCGAGGGCCTGACTGGGGGCGGCTCCTCGGGCTCATCGGCATCTGCGTCAGGCGAGGCCAGGCCGGGATCGGGGATCGCGGGCCTGTCCGACACACCCTTAGGAACGAACGTCTTCCCCTATTCCGGAACCACGGGCTTAAGGCTCAACGCCACCGGCGCCGTCCTCTGGGATCTCATGCCCGGCGAGTTTCCCCTGCGGGGAGCCTCCGCCGGGGCGGAACTGAGCTGGGCGAAGGGCGAGCGGGTCATTCCGGGGGCCGGGGTCGGCTTTACCTGGGACCAAAGGACCGGCTCCGCGAGCCTTCCCGTCTACGCGTCCCTGGGGGGCGTTCAAGGACTGCGCTTCTTCCTGGGAACCCAGTTCCACCTCCTCGTCGGCGAGGACCTAAGCAGGGACATCCTCTTTCCGGGCATCATCGGGCTTTCCTGGACCTCTCCCCCGGCCCGCATTGCGGGTCAAAACGCCCGTTTCTACCAAAGCGCGGAATATTCCGCCGTCGCCGGTGAAACCTCGGGCAGGGGTTTCAGGTTTACCACGGGAATCACCCTGAGTTACGACCTCTAGGAACCGCGAAAGGGGAAGGAGCCTGCATGACAGACACGAAACGCGCAAGGAAACGCGACGGGAGCCGCTTCCCGGCAGGAACGGCCCTCGCGGCCGCGGCTATGGCCGCCATCCTCCTGGCGGGCTGCTCCCCCCGGGCAGTCCTGGACCTTTCCCGGCTGGACGGCGGCGCGCCCCTCGCCGTCAGCTTTGACGCGAGCCTGAGCCCTGCCTCTGAAGCCCTGACCCGCAAGCTCACCGGCTCCGCTGATAAAGCCCTGTTCGACGGGCCGGCCATTGCCAGGGGCCTGGAAAGCGCGGGACTGACCGCCGTTTCCGTTAAGGTTTCCGGGTCCGCCCTCTCGGTATCCGCCGCGGCGAGAAGCCTCGAGGATCTCCTGAAAGGGGCATTTACCGCGGACAGCGGGGCGAAAACCCTCCGGCTGCGGCTGGACCGAGCCGCCGTAAACGCCGCCGCCGACCTCCTTCCTCCTTCCACCCGGGACTATTTGGACCTTCTCATGGCCCCGGCCCTGACCGGAGAGGTCATGGACGCCGAGGAATACCGGGATCTCACGGCGGCGGCCTACGGAAAGACCGTGGCGGGTGAACTCGACGCCGCCCGCTTCGGCCTGACCGTTCGGGCCCCTGCCCGGATCACCGCCGCGTCGGTAACCACAGCCGGACCTGCTGGATCCGCCGGATCCGCCGGACCAGCGGGAACCGTTGCCTCCTTCTCCGCCGACACCGCCGCCTTCACGATACCCCTTATCACCCTCCTGACCCTCGAGGAGCCCCTTTCGCTGGAAGTGCGCTGGTAAGCGCGCCGCCCCTTCATGCGCTTTCCCGCCGCCGCTGCGGACGGGGCCCTTTCGCCTCCCTTCCCGATTTCTGCGTCCTCCTGGGAAAAAAATCACAGGTCAAGGAACCTTCAATCAAATACTATCGATAAAAGATAATTGAATAAATTTTGCTTTATTAGTACAATACCTCCAGCACGTATCGATATATTTTTATCGTTTAAGTTGGGGGTTACAACATGACGACGGCCTGCGAGTTCTCCAAGGAACTCAACGCATTCATCGACGAATGGAAGGAAAAGCCCGGGAACCTGATCATGATCCTGCACAGGATCCAGGAAGAACAGGGCTTTATCTCCCGCGAGGCAGCCACGGAAGTGGCGAACAGGACCGGCACGCCGCTGGCCCGGGTCTACGGGACCATGTCCTTCTATTCCTTCTTCAAGACCGTGAAGCCGGGAAAGAACAAGATCGCCGTGTGCCTCGGCACCGCCTGCTACCTGAAGGGCGGCCAGGACCTGATCGACGAATCCAGGAGCCTCCTCGGCCTCGCCGACGGCGAGATTACCACCTCCGACGGCCTCTTTTCTGTGGAACCCGTTCGCTGCATCGGCTGCTGCGGCCTGGCCCCGGTGCTTTCCGTGAACGGCGACGTCTACGGCAAGCTTACCCGCGACCAGATGGACGGCATCATCGCGAAGTACAAGAACGCCTAAAGGGCCATGCACTACACCCTGTGCGACCTGTTCAGCGATCTCGTCCAAAACTCGGTCGAGGCGGACTCCACGGTCGTCACGGTGCGCATGGAACGCTCGCCTTCCGCGATCTCCCTGGTCATCGAGGATGACGGCAAGGGGATGAGCCCGGAAGAGCTCGCGCGGGCCCAGGATCCCTTCTACACCGACGGGGTAAAGCACCCCGGCAGGAAGATCGGCCTCGGGATCCCGTTTTTGATTCAGACCGCCGAGAGTACCGGCGGGAGTTGGAAGATCGAGTCGGTCAAGCGGGGATTCGGCGCAGAAAAGGCCGGAACCCGCGTGGAATGCCGGTTCGACCTTACCAATATCGACACCCCCCCGGCGGGGGACGTTTCCGGGTTTTTCGCCCACGTGCTGACCTTCGACGGCCGGTACGAAATGGCGATCGACTACCGGGAAACCAAGGGCGGGACCGATGCGAGGGAGTTTACCCTCCGGCGGTCCGAATTGCTCGAAGCCCTGGATCTCGAGGAGGAAGGCGGCTTTACGGACGCCAATTCCTACGTGCTCCTGGGGCAGTTCATCGAAAGTTTAATGGAGGAATGATATGGCCAAGATGTCCCTCGAAGACCTGCGGAAGCTCCGCGAAGCGACCCAGCAGCAGATCAAGAAACGCGATACCGACGGCAAGCAGGCCCAGGTAATCGTCGGCATGGGCACCTGCGGAATCGCCGCGGGAGCAAAGGACACCCTCGCTGCCTTCGCGAAGGCCCTGGACGAGAAGGGGATGGGCGGCGACGTCGCGATCCGCCAGACCGGGTGCATGGGTCTTTGCCACAACGAGCCCACCGTGGAAATCGTGATGGCCGGCATGCCCACCATCATTTACGGCCGCGTGGACGCCCAGGCCGCGAAGGAAATCGTGGAGAAGCACATCATCAAGAAAGAGCTGCTCAATGACCGGATTCTCGACCGCCCCGCGGCAGACATCCTTAAGAAGTAAGGGGAGAAAGAGCAATGGCATACAACCACTACATCCTGGTCTGCGGCGGAACGGGCTGCGAGTCGAGCAACGCCGACGGGATATACAACAACCTGATGACCGAGGCCAAGGCCGCGGGCGTCATCGACCAGGTTCAGATCGTCAAGACCGGCTGTTTCGGCTTCTGCGAGAAGGGCCCCATCGTGAAGGTGCTCCCGGAAGATTCCTTCTACGTCGAGGTTAAGCCCGAAGACGCAAAGGAGATCATCGCCGAGCAGATCGTGAAGGGCCGCGAGGTAACCCGGCTCCTTTACAACAAGGAAAAGAAGGACATCGCCGACGCCGGGGAGATCCAGTTCTACCAGAAGCAGCTCCGGGTGGTGCTCCGCAACTGCGGCGTCATCAACCCCGAAGACCTCAACGAGTACATCGCCCGCGACGGCTACCTGGCCCTCGAGAAGGCGCTCTTCCAGCTCACCCCCCAGCAGATCGTGGACGAGATCAAGGCTTCCGGCCTCCGCGGCCGCGGCGGCGCCGGTTTCCCCACGGGCCTCAAGTGGGAAGCGGGCCTCAAGGCCCAGGGCGACCAGAAGTACGTGGTGTGCAACGCCGACGAGGGCGACCCGGGAGCCTACATGGACCGTTCCACCATCGAGGGCGACCCCCACTCGGTGATCGAGTCCATGGCCATCTGCGGAAAGGCCATCGGCGCCAACCAGGGCTTCGTGTACATCCGCGCGGAGTATCCCCTCGCCGTGGACCGCCTCAAGATCGCCCTGAACCAGGCCCGCGAAGCCGGTCTCCTGGGCAAGAACATCCTCGGCTCGGGCTTCGATTTCGACATCGAGATCCGCCTCGGCGCGGGCGCCTTCGTCTGCGGCGAGGAAACCGCCCTTCTCCGCTCCATCGAGGGTAAGCGCGGCATGCCCACCCCCAAGCCCCCGTTCCCGGCCCAGTCCGGACTCTGGGGCAAGCCCACCATCATCAACAACGTGGAAACCTGGGCGAATATCCCCGTGATCCTCAATAAGGGCGCCGCCTGGTTCGCCAAGATCGGCACCGAGGATTCCAAGGGAACCAAGGTTTTCGCCCTCACCGGAAAGGTGAAGAACTCCGGCCTCGTCGAGGTTCCCATGGGGACCACCCTCCGGGAGATAATCTTCGACATCGGCGGCGGCATCAAGGGCGGCAAGAAGTTTAAAGGGGTGCAGACCGGCGGACCCTCGGGCGGAATCATCACCGAGGAAGCCCTGGACACCCCGATCGACTTCAAGGGTCTCCAGATGCTCGGCTCCATGATGGGCTCCGGCGGTATGATCGTCATGGACGAGGACGACTGCGTCATCGACGTGTCCAAGTTCTACATGGAATTCTGCGTGGAGGAATCCTGCGGAAAGTGCTCTCCCTGCCGCATCGGAACCCGGCAGATCCACGCCATCCTCGAGAAGATCTCCCGGGGCAACGGCACCATGGAAGACCTGGACAAGATGAGGGAAATCGGCTTCGCCATGCAGAAGAGCTCCCTCTGCGCCCTGGGCCAGTCGGCCCCGAACCCGACCCTCTCCACCCTCAGGAAGTTCGAGTCGGAATACATCGCCCACATCCAGGACAAGAAATGCGCTTCCGGCAAGTGCAAGCACCTGGTGACCTTCACGATCAACGACAAGTGTATCGGCTGCGGCGCCTGCGCCCGCAAGTGCCCGGCGGACTGCATCACCGGCGAGAAGAAGGCTAAGCACGTCATTGACCAGTCCAAGTGTCTCAAGTGCGGCGAATGCTTCAACACCTGTAAGTTCCACGCCATCGACAAGATGTAAGGAGAAGAGGAAGTATCATGATCAACGTTAAAATAAACGGAAAACCGGTCCAGGTGGCCGAAGGAACCACGATCCTCGCGGCGGCGAAGCTCGCGAACGTGAAGATCCCCTCGCTCTGCTTCAACGCGGACCTTCCCGCCTGGGCTTCCTGCGGCATCTGCATCGTCCGCATGGAAGGCACCCCCCGCATGATCCGCGCCTGCTGCACCGCCTGTACCGAGGGCATGAGCGTCATCACCCACGATCCCGAGATCGTCAAGGCAAGACGGACCGTGCTCGAGCTCATCCTCTCCAACCATCCCCAGGAGTGCCTCACCTGTACCAGGAACAACCAGTGCGAACTGCAGTCCCTGGCGGCGGAATTCGGCCTCCGGCAGATCCGGTTCGAACACTTCATCGTGGACCGGCCCCTGGATCGCACCAACTCCGCCATCGTCTTCGACCGCAACAAGTGCATCAACTGCGGCCGCTGCGTGCAGGTGTGCCAGGAAGTGCAGAGGGTCAACGCCATTGAGTACCAGGCCCGCGGCGGCAAGACCGTGATCGGACCCGCTGCCATGGCCAGCCTTGAAGATTCTCCCTGCGTGCGCTGCGGCCAGTGCGCGGCCCACTGCCCCGTGGGAGCCATCTACGAGGATCACTCCACCCGCAAGGTATGGGACGCCCTGGACTCCAAGGAGACCGTCACCGTGGCCCAGATCGCCCCGGCGGTCCGCGTGGCCCTAGGCGAGGAATTCGGCCTCGAGCCCGGCGCGATCACCACCAAGAAGATCTACACTGCCCTCCGCCAGATCGGCTTCGACTACGTGTTCGACACCAACTTCTCCGCGGACCTCACCATCATGGAGGAAGGCACCGAGCTCATCGGGCGCCTGCAAGGGCGCCATCCCGCTCTTCACCTCCTGCTGCCCCGCCTGGGTCGACTACGCGGAGAAGAACTATCACGACATGCTGCCCCACGTCTCCACGGCCAAGAGCCCCCAGCAGATGATGGGCGCCATGATCAAGACCTACTGGGCGGGAAAGGCGAACGTCGACCCCGCCAAGATCTTCTCCGTGTCCATCATGCCCTGCACCGCCAAGAAG
>QKDA01000105.1 GCA_003246765.1 Spirochaetales bacterium
GAAGGAGAGAACAATGAAGAAAGCTATCGCTGTTCTTTGCATGGGTCTCGCTCTGGTGAGCGCGACGTTTGCCGCGGGTTCCAAGGATTCCGCCAAGTCGGGGACCGTACAGGTCAAGCTCGGCATCTATCCCGAGGACACCCTCACCGGCGACGTGGCGATGCATCAGCAGTGGATCAAGGATTTCCAGGCGAAATACCCGAACGTCGAGATCGTTCCCGCCCAATACCGCTACGCTACGGACACCTTCGTGTCCCTGGCCGAATCCGGCCTGGCCCCCACGGTGTTCGAAGCCTGGTTCACCGAGCCTCCGAAGCTCATTGCTGGCGGTTTCGTTAAGGACATAACCGCTGAACTCAAGGAGCTCGGCTGGGACGCCAAGATGAATCCCGCCATCAAGAATCTCCTCTCGAAGGACGGAAAGATCTACGGCGTACCCCGTGACGGTTATGCCCTGGGTCTCATGCTGAACGTGGCTCTCTTTAAGGAAGCGGGTCTCGTCGACAAAGACGGGCTTCCCCTCTATCCCAAGACCTGGGCCGAATTGGCGGAGACCGCCAAGAAGATCAAGGACAAGACCGGGGCGGCGGGCTTCTGCCTGCTGGCCAAGGATAATGCCGGCGGCTGGCACTTCACCAACCTCGCCTGGGGTTTTGGGGCCAACTTCTCCGTTCAGAAGGGCGGAAAGTGGGTTGCCCAGGTGAATACCCCCGAGGCGATCGCCGCTATGCAGTACGTGAAGGACCTGAAGTGGAAGTATGACGTCCTTACCGCCGACCCGACCAACGAGGACTGGGGAACCGGGTTCCGCAATATCGGCACCGGAACCGCTGCCATGTACATGGCCGCCGGAGACGCCGTGGCCCAGCCCACCCAGGTGAACGGCCTTCCCGTGACGGACCTGGCCATCGAGCCCATGCCCGCCGGACCCAAGGGTCAGTACTCCCTCATGGGCGGTACTCCCTACATGTTCGCCTCGAACGCGACCAAGGAACAGGTCATGGCGGCCCTGCGCTACCTCGAGATCATGGGCCGCGCCCCGGTAGTGACCGAAGCCACCCTCGCGGGCCTCAAGGCCGACGCCGCGAACCGCGCCAACGAGGGCATCCCCGTCATTCCGGGCTTCCCCGCCTGGACCGACGCGGCCTACCTCAAGGCCCAGCAGGAAGCGGTGGACGCCTACAAGAACGTGGACATGCGCCTGTACAACAACTGGTTCTCCAAGGTCGCGGAAAAGGGCAACCTCCGCACCGAGGAGGCGGACGCCCAGAGCCTGTACGCGGAACTCACCAAGGTGCTTCAGGCGGTAGTAACCGACAAGAACGCCGACGTGTCCGCCCTCATGGCAGTGGCCCAGAAGAACTACCAGGCGATGCTCGACCAGAACCTGAACAAGTAAGTACGTAAGGAACGGCGCCGGCGGGACCCTCGGGTTCGCCGCCGGCGCATGCCCTATCAGACAGGAGGAACAACATGAAAAAACCGGGGAACCCTGGACTCATACTGCGAAAGAACGCTCCGGGCTGGCTCATGATGCTTCCGTCGGTGATTCTCTTCGCTTTCTTCGTGTGGCAGCCCCTCGTGGCGGCCGTTCAGATCTCGCTCTTTCAGGCCAAGGGAATGCGGCTAGAACGCTTCGTGGGGCTTCGCAACTATGTCGCGGTGTTCGCCCATCCCGATTTTTGGCCCGCCATGCGCAATACCTTTACCTATACCTTATGGTCCCTGGCTATCGGCTTTATCGTGCCGATCGTCCTCGCGGTCCTCATCAACGAGGTTCGCCGGGCCAAATCCCTGTTCAAGATCGGCATCTACCTTCCGAATATCGTTCCGGGCATGGCCACGGTCCTCATGTGGGGCTTCATCTTCCGCCCGGGAGCTACCGGAATCCTCAATATCATCCTTGACTTCTTCGGTATTCCCGCCCAGCCCTGGCTTACCAATCCCGGCTGGACGATTCCCCTCATCGTCCTGACCCTTACCTGGAAGGGCGCGGGGGCCACGGCCCTCCTGTACATCGCCGGGCTCCAGGGAATCGACCCGGAGCTCTACGAGGCGGCTATCATCGACGGGGCGGGCATTTGGAAACGCATCCGGCACATCACGGTCCCCAACATCTACAACCTGGCCCGTACCCTCTTGATCCTGCAGATCATCGCGGTGTTCCAGATCCTGTACGAGCCCCTGGTGATGACCAACGGAGGCCCGAACAACGCCTCCATCTCGATCATGCAGCTCGTGTTCAGGTACGCCTTCGAGCGGTTCGATTACGCCAAGGCATCGGCGGTTTCGGTGATCATCTCGGTGATCCTCATCGCCCTAACCCTGATCTACACGAAACTCAACAAAGAAAAGGACATGTAGGAGAGCCCCATGGCGGAAAAACGCGAAAACAACGGCATTATCCGATCCTTCGACCTCAAGCGGACCAACGTGCGGCTTCTGTATAACATTATCCTGTCGGTTTGCGTCGGGGCTATCCTCCTGGGCGTTTTGCCCCTGGTATGGGTCTTTCTCTCGAGCCTCAAGGACATTCGGGAGTTCATGCGGGAGACCACGATACTTCCTAAAACCTGGCAGTTCTCCAAATTCGCCCAAACCTGGGGGGAGCTGAAGTTCATTCGGTACTACCGGAATTCCCTCATTTCCGTGCTTGGTAGCGTTATCTGCGCGGTGCTGTTCAACGGGCTTTTGGGGTATGCCCTTTCCCGCATCAAGCCCGCGGGCTCGAAGGCCGTGTATGCCCTGGTTATGTGGGGCCTTCTCATCCCGGCGACCACCAGCATCGTGCCCCTGTTCATCAACATTAACAGGATAGGCCTGTCGGGATCCTTCTGGCCCCTGTGGCTCTCCATGGGGGCAAACGCCTTCTACGTGATCCTGTTCAAGAATTTCTTCGATTCTCTGCCGAAATCCCTCATCGAGGCGGCCAAGATCGACGGCTGTACGGATCTGTATATTTTCCGGTCCATCGCGGTTCCCCTGAGTCAGGCTATCGTAATGGTGGTGGTCATGTACGCGGTTAACGCCGCGTGGTCCGATTTCCTCCTGCCCTACCTGCTCCTCAACAACACGGGGCTCGAGACGGTCATGGTCAGGCTCTTCCAGTTCAGGAACAGCCGTTACAACGACGTGCAGATCCTGCGGGCGATCATCTTCGTCATGGCCCCGCCGATCGTACTCTTTTTCGTGTTCCAGAAGCAGATCACCCAGGTGACGATGCAGTCGGGAATCAAGGGCTAAAAACAAAACGCAGAACAACTCGGGCGCCCCGCACGGAACGGAACGGCGCTAAAGGAACGCACTATGGCTAAAATCGCAGACCGATACCTAAAACTGGATCCCTGGAAGATCGTAGAAGAGGGCTTTGACAGGGGACGCTCCCTGGTATCGGAGTCTATCTTCTCCCTGGGAAACGAATACATGGGGGTTCGAGGCTACTTTGACGAGGGGGGCGGCGGCCCGTCCCTGCGGGGGAGCTACTTTAACGGCGTGTACGAGGTAGAGCGGGTCGCCGGTTCCGCCTACAAGGGAATCGTCGACGTGACCCACTTCATGGTGAACGCCGTGGACTGGCTCAAGGCGGAGCTCTGGGCGGACGGTGAAAAACTGGATTTGGCGAAGTCCTCCGTATCCGGCTTTCGCCGGGAACTGAACCTCAAGACCGGCGTTCTATTCCGGAGTTTTACCTGGATTACCAGCGCCGGGAACAGCCTCGGGGTAACCTTTACGCGTTTTCTCGACATGGAGGCGGTGGAATACGGCTACCAGCGAATCGAGCTGAAAGCCCTTTCGGGAAACCCCGCGGTGAGGGTGATGCTCTCGAACGATAGCACCTCCCTGCACGAGGGCAGAAAAAAATGCTACTGGAAGGGGCTGCGTTCGGAGGCATTGCCCAGGGACGCTTCGGGCGGACCTGGTACTCCAAGCGTACCCGGTACCCCGGGCGGGGCCCTCCTCGCCGAAACCCTGACCACGGGGCTCAAGGTGTTTTCCGGTTTCGCGGTTACCAACGACCGCGGCGTAGCGGGAACCGTAGAGGCGTCGGATAGGCGGGTAACATGGGCCGGAGAATTCGTCCTTCCCGAGGGCGAATCCGCGGCGGTTTCGAAGACCGTTTACAACCTGGCGGAGCGTGACGGCGGGGCCTCCGCGGATGACCTCTGGGAACGGGGCCTCCAGGGCCTGCGGCGGGGGGAATTCCTCGATATCAACGGCCGCGCGGAAATCCAGAGGCGCTACTGGGCGCACCTGTGGGAAACCATGGATATCCGCATTGACGGGGACGGGCTCAACCAGCAGGGAATCCGGTTCTGTATCTTCCAGATGCAGCAGACCTATCACGGCCAGAATCCCGCGAACAATATCGGCGCCAAGGGCCTTACCGGCGAGGCCTACAATGGCCACGCCTTCTGGGATACCGAAACCTATTGCCTTCCATTTTACCTCTTCAGCAACCTGGGCGCCGCGCGGAACCTCCTGGAGTTCCGCTACAAGACCCTGCCCATGGCTCGGCGCCGCGCCGCCATGCTCGACTGCGCCGGCGCTTGCTACCCCGTGGCGACATTGAATGGCGACGAGGCCTGCGACCTGTGGCAGCACGCGAGTCTGCAGTTCCAGCCGAGTACCGCGGTGGCCTACGGCATCGCCCACTACGCCGCCCTGAGCTCCGACGACGATTTCCTGTTCGGCCACGGCGCGGAGATGCTGGTGGAGATAAGCCGGTTCCTGCGCTCCCGGGGAGCCTGGAACGACCGGGGCTTTGGCTTCTATGCCGTCATGGGTCCCGACGAGTTCCACATGATGGTGAACCACAATGTCTACACCAACCTGATGGCGAAAAAAACCTTCGAGTTCACCCTGGCTACGCTGGACCGCATGGGGCGGGAGCGTCCCGAGGTACTGAAGGCCCTCGAGAAACGCCTGGGCGTTACCACGGAGGAGACCGCGGAATGGAAGGCTTGCGCCGAGGGGATGATCATTCTTTACGACGGGAAGACGAAGCTCTACGAGCAGCACGAGGGCTACTTCGGTATGCCTCACATCGACGTGGACTCCATCCCCGTGACCGATTTCCCTCTTTATCACAATTGGTCCTACGACCGCATCTACCGTACCGACATGATAAAGCAGCCCGACGTGCTCATGTTCATGTTCCTCTATAACCGGGAATTCCCGGTGGAGGTGAAAAGGGCGAACTACGAGTACTACGAGCCCAGAACCATCCATGAGTCCTCCCTGTCCCCATCGATTCACTCGATTTTCGCCTCGGAACTGGGCAAGCACCGGGAGGCCTTCGATTTCTTCGGTTTCGCAACCCGTATGGACCTGGACAACTACAATCGGAATACCGGCGAGGGGCTTCACACGACGAGCATTGCCGCCGCCTGGGTTAATATCGTATACGGGTTCGGGGGGATGAGGAGCGACGGGCCGCTCTTGAGCTTCGCGCCCTCCCTTCCGGCGGAGTGGAAGGGCTATGAATTCCGCGTGCAGTACCGCGGGGCCCATGTTTGCGTGTCGGTTGAACGTAAAACCGTCCGTTTTTGGCTCCTTGGATCCCTGGGGCAGCGGGTCGAGATTCTTGTCTACGGGCAGCGGTTGGGCGTTGATTCCTCGGGTATTTCCATGCCCCTGCCGGAAACGGCGAGGGGTTGATCCATGAGGCGTCTCGACGAATGGCGGGTCACGGATACCGGAACCTCGCAGGAGGATATCCTTGCCAACGGCAACCGGATGCTCATGGGCAACGGGTATCTCGGGTACCGGGGAACGACGGAGGAGGCTGACGGGGGCGACATGAGCGCCACCATCGTGAGCGGCCTCTACGACCGGTACGGGGAGCTTTGGCGGGAGCCGGTGAACGTACCCAATGCCCTTTCGGTAAGGCTGTTCACCCTCGGGGGCGAGGCCCTGACCCTGGGCTCCCGCTTTCTCCTGTCCCACGAGCAGGGTCTTGACTTTCGGTACGGCATCGTTTCCCGGGTTACCTCCTGGAAGGTGGAGGGAGTGACCGTGACAGTGCGGAGCGAGCGCTTCGCGTCCATGGCCTCGGTCCATTCCATGCTCCTGCGGTACGCCGTAGAGACCGACGGCCCCCTTACCCTCGTGCTGGAGCGCGGGATTGACTGCGCCGTTCGGGACCTCAACGGGCCCCATCTGGGCGCTTTCACCCACTCCGGCACGGCTTCCGCTCCCCTTGCGGAGGCCAGGACCCTGGAACTGGGGATACCCGTCAGGGTGTCGTCCGCCGCCGCCGCGGATTTTCCCGACCCTGCCGATACGATCCGGACCAGCCGCAGGGGAGGGGCCTTCTTCGGCGGCGAGTATGTCCTTCAATGCCGAAAGGGCGTGCCCCGAATCCTTACCGTGCATGCCCAGGTATCCGCGGGCAGCGACCCTGACGCCGGAAGCTTCGTTCCCGCAGCGGATCCCTTCGGGGGGGCATCCGGGGAGTATCACTTCCGGGAGGAGCTTTCCCGGCACAAGGCCGCTTGGGACGCAATCTGGGCCGACGGGGACGTGGTCGTCGAGGGCGACGATGACGCCCGGAGGGCCCTCCGCTACAGCCTCTACCAGCTTCAGATCATCGCGCCCCGCCATGGAGGGTCGCTCTCCATTCCGGCCCGGGGACTGTCGGGGCAAACCTATAAGGGAGCGGTGTTTTGGGACACGGAAATGTTCATGGCCCCCTATTTTCTGGCCACGGATCCCGCGGTGGCTAGGTCCTTCGTGGGTTACCGCGTGCGGACCCTGGAGGGCGCCAGGCGCAAGGCGGCCGAGTACGGCCTGCGGGGCGCCTTCTACGCCTGGGAGAGCCAGGAGACCGGGGACGACGCCTGCTCGGACTTCAACGTCACCGACGTGTTCACGGGCCGCCCCCAGCGGACCTACTTCCGCGACAAGCAGCTCCATATCAGCGCCGACGTGGTGTACGGGATCCGGGAGTATCTCTCAATGACCGGGGACTGGTCTATCCTGGCCGATGGGGCTTTCGAGGTGATCGTGGAGTGCGCGAGGTTTTATCTGTCCTGCGTTTGGTATTCCCCGGTCAGGGAACGCTACGAGATTCTCGACGTTATCGGTCCCGACGAATACCACGAGCGGGTGAACAATAATGCCTTCACGAACCGTATGGCTTTGCTCGTTTTCCGGACGCTTCGGGAATGCGAGG
This sequence comes from Spirochaetales bacterium, assembly GCA_003246765.1. GTDB lineage: Bacteria > Spirochaetota > Spirochaetia > Treponematales > Treponemataceae > Teretinema. The sequence goes on from QKDA01000105.1 coordinate 7,175, forward strand.
CGGAGCTTGCCCGGCAGGGCTCGACGCTTGCCCCGGAGGTGTACGCCGCGACTGGTTTCGATTCCGAATTGCCCCTCCTGGCGGACGTGGAAAGCCGCCTCTACGTCCCGGCGCCGGGGCCCGACGGGGTAATCGAACAGTTTGACGGCTACTTCCGCCTGGAGGACGCGAGCGTCGAGGAGGTCAAGTCCCGCCTCCTTGACCCGAAGGAATATTGGGGGGGCGGCAACGGGGTCGCCTCGAATACCCGCGTCATCAAGCAGGCGGACGTGGTGGTCCTGCTCAACCTCTTCCCCCGGGACTACGACGACCGCGTAAAGAGGGCTAATCTCGACTTTTATGAGAGGAGGACCGAGCACGGCTCCTCCTTGAGCGCCTGCATGTATTCCCTTCTCGCCTGCGAGGTCGGCGATCCCCAGTGGGCCTACCCCTTTTTCAGGAAGACCGCGGAAATCGACCTTACGGGCGAGTCGAAGCAGTTCGCGGGCCTCGTCTATATCGGGGGTACCCACCCCGCGGCCAACGGGGGAGCCTGGCTCTCGGCCGTCCGGGGTTTCTGCGGGCTCTCGGTCTCGGACGGCGAGATCTCCCTTTCCCCGAGGCTCCCGGAATCCTGGACCAAGGTCTCTTTTACCCTGCGCCTCCGGGGGAGGCGCCATTCCATAACTGTTACGAAGGACGGATACACCCTATGCTGACTCCCAAAGGAGCCCTATTCGATCTCGACGGCGTGCTCGTCGATACCGCAAAATACCATTATCTCGCATGGCGTC
>QKDA01000174.1 GCA_003246765.1 Spirochaetales bacterium
GAACTCGTCGGCCTTGTGGGACATGAGGTCGTTAAGCTCCGCGATGAGGGCCTTCATCTCGGGGACGAATTCCACGAGTCCCTCGGGGATGAGCACGAGGCCGAAGTTCTCGCCGTTGGCGGCGCGCTTCGCGATCACGTCGCAGATGTCGTCGGTGATCTTGCGGAGGGTCATCTTCTTCGCCTCAACCTCCTCGGAGATAAGGCAGACGTTCGGCTGGGTCTCGAGGGCGCACTCCAGGGCGATGTGGCTCGCGGAACGGCCCATGAGCTTGATGAAGTGCCAGTACTTCTTGGCGCTGTTGGCGTCGCGGCCGATGTTCCCGATGAGCTCGGAGTAAGTCTTGGTAGCGGTGTCGAAGCCGAAGGAAGTCTCGATCCACTCGTTCTTCAGGTCGCCGTCGATGGTCTTGGGAACGCCGATGACCTGGGTGGTCATACCGGAGGTCACGAAGTGCTCCGCCAGGAGGGCGGCGTTGGTGTTGGAGTCGTCGCCGCCGATGACCACGATGGCGTCGAGCTTCATCTTTTTCGCGGTGGCCATGGAGGCCGCGATCTGCTCGGCGGTCTCGATCTTGGTGCGGCCGGAGCCGATGATGTCGAACCCGCCGGTGTTGCGGTATTCGTTCATGAACTTGTCCTTGATCTCGACGTAGGAGCCTTCCACGAGGCCCGAGGGACCGCCGAGAAAGCCGAAGACCTTGGAGTCGGGATTTCCCTTCTTCACGCCGTCGTAAATTCCGGCGATGACGTTATGGCCTCCCGGGGCCTGTCCTCCGGAAAGGATAACCCCCACCCGGAGCTTCTTGTTCACCGAGGGGTTCTTGCCCTTGGCGAAGGTCACCACGGGTTTGCCGTAGGTGTTCTTGAAAAGGTTCTTGAGATCCTCGCGGTCGGCGATGGATTCGGTGGGCTTGCCCGCCTCGATGGCGATGGTGTCGAGCTTGGCGGCGAGAACGGCGGGCAGCTTCGGCGCGTACTGGTAGCGCGCGGTCTGCAGGTTGGAAAGTTTCATGAAGGGTCTCCTGTGCTTATGGCGAAAAAGTATGTCGAGATAAAATTAATGATAGCCGAAAGGGGTAGCTCGTTTCAAGACGCGTCCGCGGCGGGATACGCGGCGCCCTCGCCCGCGGGGGCCTCTCGCCTGCGGCGCCCTCTCACATGAGGGGCGAAAAAAGGCGGAAGAAATTCCAGAGGGCCCTGCGCATGACGTGGGAGCGGGCGAAGAATTCCTCCGTCAGGGGCGAGGAGACCGCCAGATCTTCGCGGAAGATCTCCTCGCAGGAACGGGCCGCTTCGGGGGAGTGGAAAAACGCGTTGAGCTCGAAGTGGAGCGAGAAGCTTCGGGTATCCACGTTGGTGGATCCGATGGTGGCCACCGAGGAATCGGCGACGAACATCTTCGCGTGGATGAAGCCGGGATAGGTCCAGAATTTCACGCCGCAGGCAAGGAGGTCTTCCACGTAGGGCATCGCCGCGAGGCGGACGTACCACTTGTCCCACTGCCCGGGTATGATTACCCGCACGTCCGCCCCCGAGAGGGCCGCGATCTTGAGGGCGGTGAAAAACGACTGGTCCGGAGTGAAGTAAGGGGTTTCGATGAGCACCGATTCCCGTGCCCGGCAGATCATGTGGATGAGGGCGTCGCGGATCTCGTCGTTTCTCGCGTCGTCGGGTCCCGCGGAAACCACCTGGGTCGGCACGTTCGCGACGAAGCGCGGGGCCGGCACGCGGGGGAAGCGCGGGGAATCGCGGGCCTCCCGCCGCGTCGGGGCTGGGGCCGGGACCGGAGCGTTAGCGCGGCCGCGCCCGCCCAGGGGCGGAAAGAAGAGGGCGTGGGCGGCGGGGCTTTCCATGTCGACGTCGTCGTCGCAGGAGGTATACCAGTCCACGAGAAACTGCTTTTGCAAGAGCCCCACCGCGGCCCCGGTCATGCGCACGTGGGTGTCCCTCCAGAAAAATCTCGGGCGGGGCGAGCGGTTGGCGTACTCGTCGGCGATGTTCACGCCGCCGAACCAGCCGACCCTTCCGTCGATGACCGTGAGCTTCCGGTGGTTACGGTAATTTATCGAGAAGGGGTTGAGGGGCGATACGGGAAAGAAGCGGACCACCTTGCCCCCCGCGTCCCTGAGGGGCTTGAAGAGGAGTCGGGACGTCCAGATCGATCCCACGTGGTCGTAGAGGAGCCTGACCTGGACCCCCGCTCGGGCCCGCTCGGCGAGGATCTCCACGAATTTCCGGCCCGTGGCGTCTCCCTTGATAATGAAGTACGAAAGGTTCACGGACTCCCGGGCGGCGGCGATTTCCCCGAACATTCGGTCGTAGGTTTCCGAGCCCGAGGAGATTATCTCGATGTCGTTGCCCGAGAGGAGCGGGCTCTTCCCGTGCAGGATGTTCATGCGGATGAGGGAGCCGTATTCCGAGACGAGGGGATGGCTGCCGTCGCCTACGCGGTCCCTCTCCGTCAGGATTTCCAGGTCCCTAAGCTGGTGCGAGAGCAGGGCCCTGAAGTGGCCGTCCGCCCGGCGGGTCGCCCTCTCCATCCTCCTGGTGCGGGTAAAGAAATTCCCCGAGAAGAGTATGTAGAGGGCAATCCCCACCACGGGCATGAAGGAGATGGCCAGGAGCCAAGAGAAACGCCGGGCGGATTCGTTGCGCTCGAAGAACAGGATGTACGCGATGAAGGCGTAGTTGAGAAGGTATCCCGTCAGCAGGACGATTCCGGCGGCGTTCATCTACGGCGCCGTCACTTCATGAAAAAGCGCAGCACGAAGACCGCGAAGACCGCCCAGGTTACCGGGGGGATCTGCCGGAACTTGCCCGTCACGCTCTTGAGTATCACGTAGGAGAGAACCCCGTACATGATGCCTTCGGCGATGCTGGAGGTAAAGGGCATCATGATGATGGCGAGGAACGACGGGATGCCCTCGGTGGGATCGGCGAAGTCGATCTCCAGGACCGGGCGCATCATGAGGAAGCCGACGATGATGAGCGCCGGAGACGTCGCCGCCGCGGGGATGAGGAGGAAGAGCGGCGAGAAGAGGAGGGCCAGGAGGAAGAGCAGTCCCGTGAAAAGGGAGGTGAGCCCGGTCCTTCCGCCCGCCGCGACTCCGGCGGAGCTTTCGATGTAGCTCGTCACCGTGGAGGTTCCCAGGGCGGCGCCGGCCACGGTGCCCACCGCGTCCGCCAGGAGCGCCTGCTTGACCCGGGGCACGTTTCCTTCCCTGTCCGTGAGTCCCGCCTGGGTGGAGACTCCCACGAGGGTTCCCACGGTGTCGAAGATGTCCACGAAGAGGAAGGAGAAGAACACGGTGAAGAACTTAACGGTAAGCACGCTCGAGAAGTCGAAGGCGAGGAAGTGGGGGGCCGCGGGGGCGCTCACGGGGCTCCATCCCTGCCAGCCGCCGAAGGGGGCGGTAATCCCCAGGGGAATGCCGATCAGGGTCGTGACGAGGATGCCGATGAGGATGGCGCCGTGTACCCGGAGGGCGAAGAGGGCGGCGGTGATCGCCAGCCCCGCCAGGGCGAGCATGGCCGTGCCGGAGGTCACGTTTCCGAGCTTCATGAGGTTCGAGGGGTCATCCACGATGATTCCCGCGTTCTTCATTCCGATGAGGGCGATGAAGAGGCCGATGCCCACCGCCACCGCCTTCTTGAGGTTCAGGGGCACCGAGTTGACGATGGCTTCCCGGACGTTGACGAAGGAGAGCAGGATGAAAAGGACGCCCTCCAGGAGAACCGCGGTGAGGGCCGTCTGCCAGGAGTAGCCCATGCCGAGGACCACCGTGTAGGTAAAGAAGGCGTTGAGCCCCATGCCGGGGGCGAGGGCGATCGGCAGGTTCGCCGCGAAGGCCATCACCAGGGTGGCGACGGCGGAGGCGAGGGCGGTGGCGGTGAACACCGCCCCGGCGTCCATGCCCGCGTCCTTGAGAATGATCGGGTTTACCGCGAGAATGTAGGCCATGGTGAGGAACGTGGTAATTCCCGCCATGAGCTCCGTACGGGTGGTGGTCCCGTGTTCCTTCAGCTTGAACAGCTTTTCCATGAAATGGAGTCCTCCTGGTATAATGAGACTATACCAAGAGGATACCATCCCTTTCGCTTAGCCCACAAGCGAAGAAACTTCTATTCCGTCAGGTAGGTCGGGTTGCTCGCGGAGGTGACCTGGGCCCCCCTGCCGTTGATCACGTGGTTGATCTTTCCCACCGTCCCGTCCCCGAGGGCCACGGTTACCATGTTGCGGAACATTCCCCCGTTCGCCGCCCAGGCGGGAACCTCGATGGCGTTGTCGAGTTCTACCGCGGGGTTCGCGTTAAAGAAGCAGTAAACCCCGACCCCCCGCGCGTCGTGATCCGTCACCGAATCCGCGACCTTGTAGGAGACGTAGCCCTTTTCGGCGCCGTTCATCCAGCTCTCCTGGTCCGGCACGTCGTAGGGAATCTCGGACTGATAGAAATAAACCCTTCCGCCGTTTCCGTTCCACAGGGTCTGGTATTTTTGGAAGTGCTCCACCGCCAGGCCGTAGACCGTCACGTCGTCTCCGTTAACCTCGAGGCCCGTGTCCGCCTGGTTGACCGTCCATCCCCAGGTGCTCGTGGTGATGCCGTGATCCGCCCGCCAGATCCAGAGGTTGTCCCCGATCACGCCGTCGGAGTTGATCTGGAGCGCCAGCTCCGCCTTGCCCACGGCAGCCCCCCCGATCCGGAAGAAGACGTCCGCCAGCAGCGTCGGGTTCGAGGCATGGCTGCCGGAGCTGCCCTCGGGTCCGACCCTCATGAGGCAGCTTGAGCTCGTCGTTCCCGCCTCGATGAGGATACCCGCCAGGGTTACCCCGTCCACGTCGGCGACCTCCAGGGCCGTTACGCCCCCGTTTGCCCTGAGCGTCGCGAGTCCCAGGCCGAGCACCACCGTATTCGCCCTGTCGATCCTGACGGTGTCCGAAAGGTCGTAGATCCCGGGGGTGAGAATCAGGTCCTTCCCCGAGGCGAGGGCGGCGTTTATGGTGGCGGCGGTGTCGCTCGCGCTCTTGGCGATGTAAAAGTCGCTGATGGGCTTCGAGGTTCCCGGGGTAGGCCCGGTCTCCCAGGTTGTGCCCTTGGCGTCGGCGCTCAGGGAGGGCATGAAAACCTTCCATTGACCCGAGCCGTCGGCGTAGAGAAAGGGCTTCTCCCGTATCGTCGGAGTGACGTCCACGGTCGTATAGTTGGGAATGGCGCCGAAACTGGTAGCGGGGGCGTTGTCGCAGCCCACGAATACCATGTTCCACACGCCCCCCTCGGCGTTGCCCCAGTTGGAGTTTCGGTAGAGCCACTGCTGCTGTCCGCCGGGGTAGATGCTCCCGTCTACCAGGGAATCCCCGAGGAATCCCCCCGAGGCCCATCCGCTGGCGTAGTTGTTCGGGTTTACGTCGAAGAGCCACAGGTCTCCCTTGACGTGAATGCGCCGGGCCGGCGCCGCCTGGGAGACTCCCCACATGTTCCTGCCCCATTCGGTCGGGTTAATCGCGATGTTTTCCATGGAACGCCAGAAATTCTGGGTCACGTGATGGTTCCCCGTTTCCTCCGCGGCCCCGTCGGATTGGATAGAGCCGTTGATGAGGGTGTCGTCGGGGGACAGGCCGAGCCCGAGAATCTGCATGTAGAAGCCCACGTTCACCTGGACGTCGTAGGTGCCCGGCCGGAACATGATCGCGTAGCGGTTTGAGCTGAACTCGGCGGCCTGCTGGGCGGCGAATATCACGTCCAGCCGGTCCTGTATGTCTTGGCGGTCCATGGCGTCGTCGAAAACGACCACGTTGGGCCCGAAGATATCGTCGGCGCCGCTTTCCCGCCAGGCGGCATAGACCGTCAAGTCTTCCGTTACCGGCGTGGTTGCCCTGAAGCGGGTTCCCGCGCCGTCCTGACCGGTATACCACCCGGCGAAGACCTTGCCCGAAAGGGTCGGGCTTACCGGAAGGGTCCCGAGGGCCTTGCCGGTCCGCACGGTCACGCTGGAGGGGGACGCCTGGGTATCCGCCCCGGGGGCTGCGAAGGTAACCGTCCAGGTCTGGGTGCTTTCCCAGCGGGCGTAGACCGTGAGATTCGAGGACACCGGGGTATCCGCGAGGAAGGGCGTTCCCCCCTCGGCGGCCGTGAACCAGCCCATGAATTCGAAGCCGGTCTTCGTCGGGGCCTCCGGCAGGTTTCTTACCGTGGTAAAGGGGTTGCTGACGTCGAGGGCTTGGGGATTGGCCTGCACCTCCGCTCCGTTTCCGTCAAAGGTGACAGTATACGTATACACCGGGTTGAAAGTGAAGGAAGCCCAGCTCGTCATGGCGCCGAGGGTTCCCATGGGTTCGTTCGTTTCGGCCCCGTTCCGAACGGTAAGTACGGCGAAGCGTACGGTCGTTCCCGGGAGGTAGCTGTCGCTGGTGACGGTTTGGGTCCATACCCCGCCGGAAAAGGTCATGGGCGTTCCCGCCGCCGCGAGGCCCATGCTGTTTCCAAGGGAGGCGTAAAGGTTGGCGGAAGAAACCAGGTTCTCCGGGGTATAGATAAAGGTTGCGGAGGTACCGGTCATGTCGGTCACCCTCACGGAACCGTTCACGCCCGTAAAGCTCGGTTCCAAAGCCGCCGGAAGCCAGGAGGCATACACCGTAATATTCGCCTTTACCGCCGTGGATGCGGTGAAGGCCGTTCCGAGACCCTCCGGCTCGGTATACCACCCGCCGAAGGCGAATCCCTCTTTCGCCGGTTCCGAGGGCAGGGCGACCGCGGTTTCCGGTTCCGTTACCGAGGCGCTTCCCGGCAAGGCTGCAACGTCGGCTCCCTGGCTGTCAAAGGTTACGGTCCAGGTCCGTGCGGCGGGTTCTTCCGCCGAAGGCTTGTCTGAGGGGCCTTCCCAGAAGGTGCAAGCTCCCAGGACGGACGCTGTAGCGATAAGGGCGAACATTTTCTTAAGGTTCATGGGCTCTCCTGAACTGTCAGTATCAAGTACACGTATACATATGTCAACAAAAAAAGCCTCCCCGGTTTGGGGAGGCTCGGGAGGCGGCGGCGAATACCGCCTCTATTTGAGGTTTTTTTCCCTCAGGCCTGTTTTCCTCAGGCCTGTTCTTCCTCCCGGGTGCCCCGGATACGGAAAGCCAGGGTGATGAGGGCCAGGATTACCGCGCATAGGGCGATCATCCAGGGTATGAGGTTAAGCCCGAAGCGTTTGGCGATAACCCCCATGAGCCCCGGGACGAGACCGACCCCGAGACCTGCCATGGCCATCTGCATTCCGATGGTGGATCCCGCATGGGCCCTTCCCACCCGAAGGGAGGTGGTGGACACCATTGAGGGGAATATCGGGGCGATCACGAGTCCCAGCATGAGGATACCGGCGATTTTCACCTCCCGCACGGGTATGGCCGCGAGAGCCAGGGTCACTACCACTACCGCGGTCAGGGCCCAGGAGAGAAGTCGGATCGGGGGAACGCGGTGGGCAATCATGCCCGCCGCGATTCTGCCCGCAGTAAAGGCCGCCCAGTAACCCGCCGTCCACAACCCTGCGAAGGTGGCCGAGAGGGCGAGGGCCGTGCTGAGCCAGGTGTAGGCCCAGTATCCCATGCCGAGCTCAATTCCGGAGTACACGAAAAAGAGGGAGGCGCTAAGCCAGGAAACGGGATTTCTCACGGTGGCGGAGAAGGGGAGGGGTACCGCGCCGGCCGCCGTTTCCCTCTCGTAGTGCGGGGCCTTGGGGGCGTTGTCCCAGACCCGTACCCGTGAAAGGAAGAGCAGCCCCAGCATGAGCTGGGCCCCCGCCACTATCCAGTAGCCCGTGCGCCAGGAACCGGTTTGGGCTATACCCGCGGTCATGATGAGGGGTCCCGCGGTGATTCCGACCCCGAAGCTCGCGTGCAGCCACTGCATGATCCGGGGGCTCAAGTGGGA
>QKDA01000082.1 GCA_003246765.1 Spirochaetales bacterium
CCTTGAGGCCCGCATCCTTGAAAGCCGCGCGGAAGGCCTCCGCGTCGCCCGAGAAGAGGGCCGCATAGGCCTTCTCGATTTTAGCCATATCCTGGGCGGTCGCCTTTTCGCTGACCCCTGCCTTATAGAGCTCGATGGGGGAGCGAAGGTCGGCATACCCGTAGGCGAAATCCGGGTTGGTCCGCTTTTGCACGTCCTGCAGGAACTCCAAGTCGCGGTAACCCCGTTCGATGGTCGGTTCGATCACTGTTCCCTCGCCGAAGTCGTTCCAGGTGGCGATCTGGATTACGTCGGGATTGGCCTTGAGGGCCGCTTCCACGGTGAACTTGAAGGTCTCGCCCTCGTAATCGTCGAGGAAGCCATAGCTGACGCCCGAGCCGGCCTGCTGGTAAATATCGTGAAAGCCGGGGAACGCCGTGGCCACGAGGTACTCTTTGTTGTACTGCTTGTTGTAGAAGTCGTTCAGGTTCGTCACGAGGCTCGGGATCTTCAGTTTTCCCGAGGAGGAAAGGAACATGGGCGGCCAATTGTAGGAGCCGTCCGCGAAATTCTCCGAGTGGGCGTCCAGGCTCACGAACCAGGGCCGCGTTTTCGCGACGGAGAAAATCTCGTCCCACTGTTTCGCGTCCTTGAAATACTGGGGCCCGAAGTTCATCAGCACCGGACGGTCCCCGTTTTTCAGGTAGAGGGGATCGGAGAACCATTCCCTGTCCATCCATTTAAGGTCGTCCTGGGCCGCGCCCACCGCCTGTTCCTTGGTGATGTATTTTGCGTCCACCATCTTTTTCATGATCTGGTCTTCGTAGCAGACCGCGTAACGCATGCCCGCCTCGCGGAGTACCTTGATCATGGCGACGGTGGAATCGTTGATGGCCTTGTAGTCGTTCGCGTCCTTGGCGCCGTACCAGTCGAATATCACGCCGTCCACGCCGGCAATCTTCATGACCGCTACCTGATACCTGAGCACCGCGGGATCCCGCGAATCGTAGGGACCGGTGAGGGGGTAATACCAACTCGCGATCTGGGCGCGGCCGTCGCTCAGGGTCTCGTTGGGGTCGAATTTCACCCCCCCGAGGTGCCAGTGCGGGCCGTAGCCGCTGGGGTCCACGGGCGGGGCCTGGAACCAGGGCATGTAGTGAACGAGAATCAGCGGTTCCTTGGCCGTGCGGGCAGCGGGGGTGCGCACCTGAAGCTGGCCCTTCGCCGCCTCGAATATCTTGGTTGAATCCTCGGCTGCCCCCTGGGTTTTCGGGGTTATGGTGGTGGTACACCCGGCAAGAAAAATCGCCGCCACCGATGCCGCAAGAATTGCGGAACGACATAGGGTATTCATAAAGCAGGCTCCTCTACAGTTTAACGTTTAACGCGTTTAACGTTAAACTTGAGCGTAGTGTAAACCCGGTGAAAAAAAACTGTCAAGAAAAAAGTGAAGAAATCGCGCGGGGATGCGCCATCGGCCGGGCATCCCTCATGCCGGCCAGGCGTTCCCGCCGGCCGGAGGCACGCCCTGCCCTGTCCGTTCTGGCTTACAGCTGGCGCACCGATCCCCGCTCGACGATCGAAACGGGCATGACTACGCTTCGGGATACGGCGGGCTTGCCCTGGAGGTAGTCGACCATCATGGAAGCCGCCAGGACGCCCTTCTCCCGGGCGTCCTGATGTACCGTGGTTAGCTGCGGGGTGGTGATGCGGCTTATGTACACGTCGTCGAAACCCATGACGGACACGTCTTCCGGAACCCTAAGGCCCCGTTCGTTCAAGCCCCCGATGATTCCGGCGGCCAAAAGGTCCGCCGAGGCGAAAACCGCGGTCACGTCGCGCCGCTCCGCCAAAATGCGGCCGAGCTCGCGCCCCTCGTCGATCGTGATGGGGTGCTCGTACACGTTCCGCGTTTCCAAGGGAATTCCCGCGGCCTTCAGGGCGTCCCGGTATCCCCGGAAGCGCTCCTCGAGAACCCCCGCCCGCTCGATGTGGGGAGAGGCGAACACGATATTCCGGTGCCCGCGGCGGATAAGGTACTCCGTGGCTATATAGCCGCCCCGATAGTCCTCCAGCCCAACGTTGAATACCTTCCGGTTCTTCACGTAACTGTCTAGGAGCACGATGGGCTTATCGGTGGTCACCAGGCGGCCGAAGAAGCTGTCCTCGAAGAGGCCCGTCAGGATAACCCCGTCGAGGTTCCAGTTGGTGAACAGAGAAAACAGCTCATGCTCGTTTTCCACGGTACGGACCATCATGAAGTAGCCCCGGTCCCGAAGGGTGCGCTCGATGCCGCCTATGCAGGCGCCGTGGAACGGGTCTTGAAGGAAACTCTCGCCGGAAGAGTCGGAAATAAGGTGGTTGATCACCCCGATTATGCGGGAACTTCGGTTGACCAGGGCTCGGGCGGAGAGATTAGGGGTATAGTTATGCTGTTCGATAATTTTCGTGATACGTTCAACCGTCTCTTGAGCCACATGGGAGCTCTTTCCGTGAATGACGTTCGAGACCGTCGTGACGCTTACGCCAGCCTCGCGGGCAATATCCTTGATAGTCGGCATGGCACTCCCCTTCTATGCTTGCGCGCGAATTTCCTGGGTACACCCCGTCAGGAGGGCCCTCAGCGCGACGGAGGCCCCGTTCCGGCCGTGCCTGAGCAGGGCGGTTATGAAGGGGCGGCCCACCAGGACCTCCCGGACGCCCAGGGCCGCGGCGGCCTCAAGGTCCCTGCGCCGCCGGATACCCCCGTCCACCCACACCTCGCCGCAGAGGGAGGCGAGCTCGGCTCCGTGCCGCTCCAGGAAGCGGGCGCTGCTTCCCCTGCCCGTCTCCACGCGGCCCCCGTGGTTCGAGACCACCGCCACGTCGGGCTTGAGTTCCCGAACCAGCTCCAGGTCTTCGGCGGTGAAGATGCCCTTCACCGCGAAGGGGAGCCCCGCGCGGCGCCGTATCTCCGCGAGGTCCCGGGCCGTTTTCTTTTGCAGGTTCACCTGGTTTCGCATGGTGATGATCGCGTAGCTGTCTATGTCCACGCCGATCATCTCCGCCGAGGGAAGGGCCCACTCAAGGCGCTCGAAGATCCTCTCGTTCGGGTAGGGCTTGATGAAAACCGCGCCTTTCCTGCCGAGGGCGGCGAGGGCCTCGATCCCGAACCTGAGCTTCTCGTCCGGGGCGCCGTCGCCGATGGAGAGTCGAACCCCCGCGGCGGCGGCGGAAGCGAGAAGGTCGTGGTAAAACGAGCGCTCCTCGTGGTACCCCACGTTTTGCAGGGCCCCGGTAACCGGGGCGAGACGCACCGCGGGAAGCCCGCCGTCGTCCAGGGGCGGGGCCGAAAGCGAGGCCCAATCGTCGCAGTTGGCGATAAAATTGCCGCTTGAAAAAACCCCGCCCATGCCGGGCAGCTCGCCCACGCAGCCGTGTCCGTCGCAGTTATCGCAAAAATGGCACTTGTAGGCCGACTCTTCCCGCATGCGACCACTATACGCCACATTTCGGGGCTATTCAATGGCGCTAAACCGGTTTGACAGATCGGCCGCTTTGGTTCATGCTCAAGAACGGAGGGCGAAGAAGATGACGAAAACCTGGTGGAAAGAAGCGGTAGTGTATCAGATCTATCCGAGAAGCTTTATGGACTCCAACGGAGACGGCGTGGGGGATCTCGCGGGAATCGCCTCGAAGGCGGACTATCTTGCCGAGCTGGGGGTCACGGCGGTATGGCTTTCCCCGGTATACGCCTCCCCCAACGCGGATAACGGCTACGACATCAGCGACTATCGGGCCATCATGTCCGACTTCGGCACCATGGCCGACTGGGAGGACCTGCTCGCGGCCCTCCACGGAAGGGGCATCCGCCTCGTGATGGATCTCGTGGTAAACCATACCTCCGACGAACACGCCTGGTTCATCGAGTCAAGGAAGTCCAAAGACGGCCCCTACGCGGACTACTATATCTGGCGGAACGGCCGGGGAGGAACCTGCGAGGAAGCTCCGCCCAACGACTGGGGCTCCTGGTTCTCGGGCTCCGCCTGGAAATACGAAAGCGGCCGGGACCAGTGGTACCTCCACCTCTTCGCGGAAAAGCAGCCCGACCTCAACTGGGAAAACCCCAAGGTCCGGGGCGAGGTGTACGACATGATGCGCTTCTGGCTCGACAAGGGGGTCGACGGCTTCCGCATGGACGTCATCAACATGATCTCCAAGGACCCCGCCCTCACGGTCTACATGAACGGCCCGAGGATTCACGACTTCCTCCAGGAGATGAACCGGGAGGCCCTCGCGGGCCGCGACCTTCTGACCGTCGGGGAGACCCCCGGAGTCGATCCCGCCCTGGCGTCATTGTACGTGGGAGAGGACCGGCGCGAGCTCGGCATGGTATTCCAGTTCGAGCACATGGGGGTGGACGAGGGGAAGGGGGGCAAGTGGGATGTGGTCCCCTGGAAGCTCACCCGGCTCAAGGAAATTCTCGGAAAATGGCAGCGGGAACTGGACGGCAGGGGCTGGAACAGCCTCTACCTGAACAACCACGACCAGCCCCGCATGGTCTCCCGCTTTGGCAACGACTCACCCCAGTGGCGGGTAAAGAGCGCCAAGATGCTCGCCACCATGCTCCACACCATGCAGGGAACCCCCTACATCTACCAGGGGGAGGAGCTCGGAATGACCAACGTCCGTTTCCCAAAGCTTTCGGATTACGAAGATATCGAGATACGCAACTGGTCCCGGGAGCAGCTGGCCCTGGGCCGCTCGGAGGCGGAGCTCCTCAAGGCCGTGCACTACCGGGGCAGGGACAACGCGAGGACCCCCATGCACTGGAACGCTGGTCCCAACGCGGGCTTTACCGCGGGCAAACCCTGGCTCGGAATGAACCCGAATTATCCAGAAATTAACGCGGAACGGGCCATGGCTGACCCGGATTCGGTGTTTCACTACTATAAGAGGCTTATCGCCCTCAGGAAGGAATACCCGATCCTGGCCTACGGGGGCCGGTTCCGGGAATGGATGGCCGAAAGCGAGGCGGTGTACGCCTACGGCAGGGAATTCGAAGGGAGCCGGCTCCTCACGCTTCTCAACTTCTCGGACCGGGACCAGTCCCTCGGCGAGATGGCATCCACCCTCGCCAAGCGGGGCCGACTCCTCATCGGCAACTACGCCGACGGGGAAGGCACGGACCCCGAATCGCTGCGCCCCTACGAGGCGCGGGTATACCTGGCGTAAGAGAGATCGGGGATTACAGGGGCTTCAGGGGGCTCTGGAGGCGCTCAAGCTGATCGCTGCCCTCCAGGGACCAGTTATCCGCGGCGTAATCCTCCGCGGTCTTGCCGTATTCGTCCACGGGGGAGGTGTCCGCCCCCGCGTCCAGCAGGATCCGCAGGGCACTGTCGTCGTCGCCGTCGCGGCAGGCGTACATGAGGGCGCTCATGCCCTCGTCGTCCAGGGCGTTCACCGGTGCCCCGTCGGCGATAAGGCCGGAAAGAAACTCCGCGGAGGCGTACATCGCCGCCATCATGAGCGCCGTTACCCCGTCGTTGCCCCTCTCGCCGGCCTTGGCCCCGGCCCGCGTCAGGAGGGGATACAGCTCCTCGGCGTAGTCTCCGTAAAAGGAATAGAGCAGGGCCGTGTAGCCGTAGTCGTCCGCGGCGTCCGCTTTCGCCCCCGCCGAAAGAAGGAGTTTAACGACGGAAGGTTCCGCACCGTTGGAACAGGCCAGCAGAAGGGGGGTGGAGCCGTACTCGTCTACGGAATTAACCGACGCGCCGCCGGCGATGAGCTGGGAGACCGCTTCCGAAGGAACGCCGGAGGAGACCGCGAGGGAAAGGGGGATCATTCCCTCCGTGTCCCGGGCGTTTACGTCGCAGCCTGCCGAGATGAGGGCCTTCACCGAGGCGGCGTCCGCGGAGGGATTGCCGCACAGGTAGGAAAGGGCGTTCCGTCTCGATTCGTCCAAGGAGGCGGCCCCTTTCTTGAAGGCGGCGGGCCCCGAGGAAAGAAGCCATCCCAAAACGGAAAGATCCCCGTTTTCCGCGGCGTACATGAGCGCCGTGCGGCCGTCGTCGTCCCTAAGGTCCGTCAGCGCCCCGCGCTGGATCAGGAAGCGGACCGCCTCCGGGGAGGCATTTTGGCAGGCCAGCATGAGGGGGGTCGCGCCGGAGAAGTTTTTCGCGTTTACCCGGGCCCCGGCGCCGATGAGGTAATCGAGCACCTCGATCTCCCGATCGCTTTCGCAGGCCGCCATGAGCAGGGTATTTCCCAGGGAGTCAACCTTGTCGCTCACCGCGGAGCGTATCTCTTCCAGGGATCCGCTTCGGACTATCTCGAAAACCGGGTCCTGGGTTTCTTCCTCGCCGTAACCGTCATAGGAGTAGTCGTCTCCATAGGAGTCCCCTCCATAGTCCTCCCCGTATTCTTCGTCGTCATAAGACCCTTCGGCAAAGGCCAAGAATGGAGAGGCAAAAAAAAGCGCGCACAACAGGAAAAGGGATTGTTTTTTCACGGTTTGCTCCTGGCACTACTATACGCCTAATTCACGGGGATTTCACACTACCCCTTGACCCGCCCTTGTATATGCATTAATACAGTATTAATACCTATGAATACAGACGATAACCAACCCCTCTATGCGGTAATTGCCCAGGATATCCGGGAAGCCATCGCTTCCGGCAGTATCAAGGCGGGAACGCGGCTCCCGGCAGTCACCTCCCTCGCCAGGGAGCGGGGCGTTACCGCCGCCACCATTCGACGGGCCTTGCGGGACCTCACCGAGGAAGGCCTCATCACCTCCCACGTGGGAAGGGGAACCTTCGTGGCCCCTGCCGGCAAGGGCACGCGGAAAAGGGCCTTTACCCGGGACCGCGCTGAAGCCCTGCGGGACCTCATGGCCCTCGCCAACCGGCCCGGAGTCATCGCCTTCACCCGGGGCATAGGCGACCCGGAAACGGTGGAGCGGGGAACCCTTACCAGGCTCGCCCACGAGGCCCTGGAAGGGGGGGAGGACATGTTCCTGGACTACGGCGACCCCCGGGGGCTCCCTCCCCTCCGGGAGGCCATCGCGGCCCTGTACCGGGAGCAGGGTATCGAGGTAAATCCCTCCCAGGTTCTCGTCACCAGCGGATCCCAGCAGGCCCTGGCCCTGATCGCGCGGGAGGCCGCCGAAACGGGAACCCCCGTGGCCTGCGAGGCCCCCTGCTATACCGGGGTAACCAACGCCTTCGAGGCCTTCGGGGTCGAAAGCGCCTTCGTTCCCCGGGACGCCGAGGGTCCCCGGATGGACGCCCTGCGGGACGCGCTCCCCGGGGCTTCCGGCCCCGGAATCCTCTACCTGTGCCCCATCCTGCACAATCCCATGGGAACGGACCTTTCCCCCGAACGTCGGAAGGCCGTGACCGCCTGGGCCCTGGAAACGGGCTCTACGGTGCTCTCCGACGAAATATACCGGGACCTTCACCTGGGACCTGGTAGCCCCCCCTCCTTTTTCGGGGATCTCGGATTCGAGCAAACCCTCGTGCTCGGCTCCCTTTCCAAGTCCTTCATCAGCGGCCTCCGGGTCGGTTGGATCATCGCCTCGGAGGGGCGGATCCGGGGGCTCACGGCGGTGAAGAAGGCCATGGACCTGGGCTGCCCGCCCCTCATGCAGGGAATCGCCCGGGTGTTTCTCGAGGACCGGGAAGGCTACCGGGCCCATCGGGAGAAGGTGAAGGAGCACTACCGCCTGCGCCGGGACGAGGTCCTTGCCGCCCTGTCGAAGCGGATGCCCGCGGGGGTCCGGTGGACCGCCCCCGCCGGGGGGTTCCAGCTCTGGCTGAGCCTCCCCGAAGGCTCTTCCGCCTCGGAACTCCTTCCCCTGGCCGTGGCTGAAGGGGTTTCCTTCCTGCCCGGGGAGCTCCAGTCCGCCGG
>QKDA01000096.1 GCA_003246765.1 Spirochaetales bacterium
CTCCTGGAGATCATGAGGAACCTCATCAAGGAAGGGAAGTCGATCATCCTCATCACCCACAAGCTCAAGGAGATCAAGGCCATCGCCGACCGCTGCACGGTCATCAGGCTCGGAAAGCTAATCGGCACCGTGGAGGTGAAGGACACCGACGAGGCTAAGATGGCGGAGATGATGATAGGAAGGCAGGTTTCCTTCGACATCAAGAAGGAACCCTTCAACCCCGGACGGGTGATTCTCTCGGTGGATAACCTGACGGTCATGAACGCCCACAAGGTGCCGGCGCTGAAGGACTTTTCGATTGAGCTCCGGGCGGGGGAGATTCTCGGCATCGCCGGGGTAGAGGGCAACGGGCAGACGGAGCTGGTTGAGGCCCTCACGGGGCTCCGCAGGGCCGAGTCCGGAAGGATTACCCTGGACGGGCGGGACATCACGGGCCTGTCGATCCGGGAGCGGATCGAGAGCGGCATGGCCCACATTCCCGAAGACCGGCAAAAGCGGGGACTCGTGCTGGATTATTCCATAGAAGAGAACTTCATCCTCGAGACCCACCGCCGCCCGCCCTTCTCCCGCAGGGGCTTTCTCGACCACAAGGCCATTCGGGACCATGCCAAGAGGATTATCGAGGCCTTCGACGTGAGGTCCGGCGAGGGACCCGTGACCAAGACCCGGTCCATGTCCGGAGGAAACCAGCAGAAGGCGATCATCGGCCGGGAATTCGACCTGAACCCCGAGCTCCTGGTGGCCGTGCAGCCCACCCGGGGCCTGGACATTGGGAGCATCCTGTACATTCACAAGCGGCTCGTGGAGCAGCGCGACTCCGGCAAGGGGGTGCTCCTGGTGTCCCTGGAGCTCGACGAGATCCTCGACCTCTCCGACCGCATCGCCGTGGTGTGCCACGGGGAGCTGGTGGGAATCCTGGACGCGAAGGAGACTGACGAGGTCGAGATCGGTCTCATGATGACCGGGATCAGGAAGGAGGCGATGAAATGAAGTTTCGGATGAATAAAGAATTCGCGATCGGCGTGACGGCGGTTTTCCTGGGCCTGTTCGCCGGCGCGATCCTCATGGCCCTCACGGGCAACAACCCCTTTGAGGGTTATCTCTTCCTCTTCAAGGGGGGGCTGATGAACCTGGAGCGGGTGGGCAATACCCTGGCCATGGCGACTCCCCTGGTGCTCACGGGACTCTCGGTGGCCTTTGCCTTCAGGACCGGCCTATTCAACATCGGCACCCCGGGACAGGTTCTCGTCGGGGGCCTCGTGGCCACCGTTATCGGCCTGACGGTTGACCTGCCCAAGCCCGCCCTCCTGAGCCTCATGCTGTTCGCGGCCCTGGCGGGAGGCGCCCTCTGGGGCGTCGTTCCCGGGCTCCTGAAGGCGAGGTTCAACGTGCACGAGGTGGTTTCCGGGATAATGATGAACTGGATCGCCTACTGGATCACCTACTACCTGGTGCCCGCCTACTTCAAGGGCAGCTTCGAGACCGAGTCCCGCCAGATTACCGAGGCGGCCTCCCTGAAGGTAGGCTGGCTCACCTCCCTTTTCGCGGGTTCCTACATAAACCTAGGCATCTTCATCGCCATGGCGGCGGTGATGGTGGTGGCGGTGATCCTCAAGGACACGGTGCTCGGCTACCAGCTCAAGGCGGTGGGTTTCAACCGCTATTCCGCGGAATATTCCGGCATCAGCGTGAACGGCAACATCGTTCTCGCCATGATGATAGCCGGGGGACTCTCGGGGCTTGGGGGACTGGCGCTCTATACCGGCTACGCCTCCTCCATGCAGATCGGGGTCATGCCGACCCAGGGCTTCGACGGTATCGCCGTGGCCCTGCTCGGGGCCACCTCCCCCTACGGCGTCGTCGGGGCGGCGCTCTTCTTCGGCATCATGCAGTCCGGCAAGGGCTTCATGAGCGCCATGACCGACATACCCCCGGAGATCGGCGACACCATCATCGCCTGTATCATCTATTTCGCGGCCACGAGCGTCATGATCAGGAATTTCTTCGACCGCGCCCTGAAGCGGAAACAAATTGGAGGCCAGTGATATGTGGAGCGTAATCGTTCATATCTTTCCCTACGCCGTAGCCTTTGCCATGCCCCTGCTCATCACCTCCCTGGGGGGGCTCTTCAGCGAGCGCAGCGGCGTCGTCAATATCGGCCTGGAGGGCCTCATGGTGGTGGGCGCCTTCGCCAGCGCCGCCTGCGCGGTCACCCTATACCCCGTCATTGGGCCCGCCGCCCTCTGGGTTAGTCTCGCCGTGGCCATGGCCGCGGGGGCGCTGTTTTCCCTTCTCCACGCCTTCGCGAGCATCAACCTCAACGCGAACCAGGTTATCAGCGGCACCGCCATCAACATGATAGCGGGAGCCCTCACGGTATACCTCGCCCGAACCTTCACGGGGTCCGGCAACATCCAGCTTCAGCGGGGCATTCCCCGCTTCGACGTGCCCTTCCTCGTGGACCTTCCGGTCGTCGGTCCCCTCCTGTTCCGCCAGACCTACGGGACCACGTGGCTCATCCTGGCCATCCTGGGCCTGTGCGCCTTCGTGCTCTACAAGACGGCCTTCGGCCTGAGGCTCCGCTCCTGCGGCGAACACCCCCAGGCGGCGGACGCGGCGGGAATCAACGTCTACCGGATCCGCTACGCCGGGGTCATGATTTCCGGGGCCTTCGCGGGGCTCGGGGGCGCGACGATCCTCGTGACCTATTCCGGGGAGTTCAGCGGAACCGTGGCGGGCATGGGCTTTCTCGCCCTGGCGGCCCTCATCTTCGGGCAGTGGAAGCCCCTGGGCATCCTCGGGGCCACCTTCTTCTTCGGCTTCGCCGCGACCCTGGCCAACGCCTCCCAGGCGGAGCCCGCCCTGCAGGCCATACCGGAGGTTGCGCTCAAGGTATTCCCCTACGTGGTCACCCTGTTCGCCCTGGTATTCTTCTCCAAGTCGACCCAGGCCCCCAAGGCCTCCGGAGAGCCTTTCGAAAAAGGCAAACGCTAAGCATAAGGAGACTTGCATGAAACTGAACCAATACATCGACCACACGATCCTCAAGGCCGCCGCCGTCGAGGCGGATATCCGCCAGCTGTGCGCGGAGGCGAAAACCTACGGTTTCTTCTCGGTGTGCGTCAATTCCTCCTGGGTTCCCCTGGCCAAAAGGGAGCTCGAGGGCTCCGCCGTGAAGGTGTGCTCGGTGGTGGGCTTCCCCCTGGGCGCCATGTCCGCGGAGGCCAAGGCCTTCGAGGCCGCCAGGGCGGTGGAGCAGGGGGCCGACGAGATCGACATGGTAATCAACGTGGGCTTCCTCAAATCCGGCCGGAAGGACGAGGTCCGGGAGGAAATCCGCGCCCTCAAGAAGGCCGTGGGAGAGAAGACCCTGAAGGTGATTATCGAGACCTGCTATCTCGACGACGAGGAGAAGAAACTCGCCTGCGCCCTCGCGGTAGAGGCGGGGGCGGACTTCGTGAAAACCTCCACGGGCTTCGGAACGGGGGGAGCCACCTACGAGGACGCGGCCCTCATGCTCACGGCCGTGGCGGGCAAGGCGAAGGTAAAGGCCTCGGGGGGCGTCAGGGACGCCGAAGCCGCCCGAAAGTACGTGGAGATGGGGGTCATGCGCCTGGGTACCAGCAACGGAATCTCGATCGTCTCGGGCGAGACCGCCGCGGGCGGGTACTGAATGGGAACGGTAAACCGCGTTTTCGCGATCGTCCTTGACTCCGCCGGGGCAGGGTTCCTTCCCGACGCCGAGGAGTACGGCGACCTGGGGGCGAATACCCTTGGGCACATCGGCGAGGCCCTGGGCCTTTCGGTGCCTAACATGGAGGCCCTGGGTCTCGGCAATGTCCTGCCCCTGCGGGGCTGCCCGCCGGTTAAGGAAAGCCGGGGCGCCTGGGGCAAGGCCGCCTCCCGCTCGAAGGGAAAGGACACTACCGTGGGCCATTGGGAAATCGCAGGCCTCGTAACCGGCGAGAGCCTGCCTACCTACCCCGGGGGGATTCCCGAGGAGGTGACCCGGGCCTTCGAGGCGAGGATAGGGCGGAAAACCCTGGCCAATTCGGTGGCCTCGGGCACGGAGATACTCAAGCAGTACGGAGACGAGCACGTGAGGACGGGATTCCCCATCGTGTACACCTCCGCAGACTCGGTGTTCCAGATCGCGGCCCATGAGTCGGTGGTTCCCTTGGAAACCCTCTACGACTGGTGCAAAACCGCCCGGCAGATGCTCGGGGTCGGCCGTATTATCGCCCGGCCCTTTACGGGCTCCGACGGGGACTGGAAGAGGACCCCCAACCGGCACGACTATTCACTGCCTCCCCCGGGGGTTACCCTGCTGGACCGCTTGAGCGCCGCCGGGGTTCCCGTGACGGGAGTCGGGAAGATCTCGGACATCTTCGCCGGGCGGGGCATCAGCGAGAGCCATCCGATAACGTCTAACTCCGACGGCATGGACAAAACCGTAGAACTGGCCCGTACCGGGGGTCGGGGCTTTTATTTCGTGAACCTGGTAGACTTTGACATGAAATTCGGCCACCGGCGGGACGTGCGGGGCTACCGTGACGCCCTGGAGGCCTTCGACGGGAGCCTCGGGACACTCCTGCCCCTGCTCCGGGAGGACGATCTCCTGATCATCACCGCGGACCACGGCTGCGACCCGGTTTTCAGGGGAACGGACCATACCAGGGAATACATTCCGATTCTGGCCGCGGGACCCCGGGTACAACCCCGCCCCCTGGGGGTGAGGGAGAGCTTCGCGGACATCGCGGCCACCGTCGCGGAGCTCCTGATCGGAGAAAGCGGTCCCGGCAGTTTCGCCCGGGACATTATCTAAAGCGAAAGGGAGGCACCTATGTTTTTGCCCCAGGAAATGATTCGCCGCAAACGGGACCGGGAGGTCCTCACCGCCGCTGAGATACGGGACTTCATCGCGGGAGTTACCGACAACGGCGTCAGCGAGGCCCAGATTGCCGCCTTCACCATGGCGGTCTTCCTTAACGGCATGACCCGGCAGGAGTGCGTGGAGCTCACCCTCGCCATGAGGGACTCGGGCCGGGTGATGGAGTGGAAGTCCCTGGGCCTCGACGGGCCCGTCATCGACAAGCATTCCACCGGCGGGGTGGGGGACACCGTTTCCCTCATGCTCGGCCCCCTTTTCGCCGCCTGCGGGGGCTACAACCCCATGATCTCCGGGCGGGGCCTGGGGCACACCGGCGGAACCCTGGACAAGCTCGGCTCGATCCCGGGCTACAACCCCTTCCCGACGCCGGAGCAGCTCAAGAAAACCGTACGCGAGGCGGGAACCGCGATCATAGGCCAAACCGGCGACCTCGCCCCCGCGGACAAGAGAATCTACGCCGCCCGGGACGTCACCGCCACGGTGGAGTCCATTCCCCTCATCACCGCCTCCATCCTCTCCAAAAAGCTCGCAGCGGGGCTCGACGCCCTGGTCATGGACGTGAAGGCCGGTTCCGGCGCCTTCATGCCGACCCTGGAGCGGTCCGAGGCCCTGGCGGAATCAATCGTCGCCGTGGGTACCGGCGCGGGGCTCTCGGTAACGGCGCTCCTGACCGACATGAACCAGTCCCTGGCCCCCTGCGCCGGAAACTCCCTGGAGGTCCGCTGCGCCCTCGACTACCTTACGGGCAAGGCCCGTCCCGCGCGCCTTCACGAGGTGACCATGGCCCTCTGCGCGGAGGGGCTCGTGGCCTCTTCTCTCGCCCGAAACGAGGGCGAGGCGAGGAAGGTTCTTCAGTCTGCCCTCGATTCGGGCAGGGCCCTGGAGCGGTTCTCCCGGATGGTGTCCCTCCTCGGGGGTCCCGCGGACCTGGCCGAGCGGCCCGACGCCTACCTCGAAACCGCCCCGGTGAAGGTGGAACTGAAGGCTCCCCGCTCAGGCTACGTCTCCTCCTTCGATACCCGAGCCCTGGGGCTCGCGGTGGTGGCCCTCGGGGGCGGGCGGCTCCGCAGCGATCAGGTTATCGATCCCGCAGTGGGCTTCACCGACATCGTCGAGCTCGGGGTTAAGGTCGAGGCCGGGGATAGGCTTCTCACGATTCACGCCCGAAACGAGGCCGGGGCACGCGCGGCGGAGGAAATGGCCCTCAAGGCGGTGACGATATCCGACGCCCCCCAGGCGGAACCGGACTTCCTCTGGAAGCGCGTCGGCGGGGAGGGTAGAAAATGACGGATCGGGACAAACTCGTCGAGGAGGCCCGGAAGGCCCGCTTGAGCGCCTATACGCCCTACTCCCGCTTTCAGGTGGGGGCGGCCCTGGAAACCCGGGACGGGAGAATCTTCCGGGGCTGCAACGTGGAGAACGCCTCCTACGGGCTGACCTGCTGCGCGGAACGCACCGCCTTCTTTTCCGCCGTCGCCGCGGGCTGCAAGCCCGGGGATTTCCTCCGCCTCGCGGTGGTGGGAGACACGGAAGGGCCCATCGCCCCCTGCGGCGCCTGCCGTCAGGTTATTTTGGAGCTCGGGGGCTCGGACCTGGAGGTTATCCAGGCGAATCTGGGAGACTCCCAAAGCGTTACCCGGGCGGAAGCCCTCCTTCCCGGGGCCTTTACCGCCGACGAGCTGTGAGGCCCCAGGGGAAGCCGCAAGATAGTGCTTGACATCCCTTTGAACAGGTTTTAAGCTTATGAAATCTATTAAGAAAAGCTTTTCATGAAATTTCATGAAAGAGATAGCGCAAGAAGAAGGAGAGAGAACATGAAGAAGAGTATGACTGGCTATGCGGCCATTACCGCCGCCGCCGTGACCCTGCTCGCCGCGGGGGTCATTCTGGGTTCCTGCAGCGGGAAGGGAAAGGATTCCCAGAAGTTCAAGGTCGGCATGGTCACCGACGCGGGCACCATCGACGATAAGTCCTTCAACCAGGGAACCTGGGAAGGAATCCTCCGGGCCACCAAGGACTTCAGCCTCGAGTCGAAGTACCTCAAGCCCACGGGAACCACCGAAGCCGACTACATCAAGGAGATCACCAACCTCAACGACGCGGGCTACAAGTTCATCGTTACCCCGGGCTTCAAGTTCGAGACCTCCATCTTCGTCGCCCAGGACAAGTATCCCGACGCGAAATTCGTGATCATCGACGGCAGCCCCAACAACGGCGCCTGGGACGACACCCGCAAGGAGAAGGTCGGTACCAACACTGTGTCCATCTTCTTCGCCGAGCACGAGTCCGGCTTCATCGCCGGCGTGGCCGCGGCCCTCCAGATCAAGACCGGCGACTTCGGCTTCATCGGGGGAATGGAAATTCCCGCGGTTCAGAAGTTCAACTGGGGATGGCAGCAGGGCATCGCCTACGCCAACGAAAACATGGGCACCTCCGTCACGATCAAGGCGGAGAACGTGGTCTACCAGGGCACCTTCAGCGACGTGGCCGCCGGACAGCAGCTCGCCGCCCAGATGTACGACCGCGGCGTGAAGGTTATCTTCTGCGCCGCCGGCGGCGTGGGCGTGGGCGCCATCAACGAGGCCAAGGCCCGCGCCGACAAGGGCGTGTGGATCGTGGGCGTCGATTCCGACCAGTACAACCAGGGTATCTACTCCGGCGACAAGTCCATCGTCCTGACCTCCGCCATGAAGCTCGTGGACGTGGCGGCCTACAACATGATCAAGGCCGAGAAAGACGGAACCTTCCCCGGCGGGCAGACCCTCACGTTCTCCACCAAGAACGACGGCGTCGGCCTCCCCGCGGTCAACCCCAACCTCAGCGAGGAAGTGGTCAAGCAGGTCGCCGAGGTTACCGCCCTCATCAAGGCCGACAAGATCGTCGTGGCCGCCGAGAAGGGCAGCCTGATCAAGTAAGCCTCCGCAGGGCCGTGAGGCCCTGTAAAATAAAAGCCGCCGGGATCCCGGCGGCTTTTTTTTTGTCGGAGTCGCTTTAGGGGCGGGTGATCCGGCTGAATCTCGAGATCGTCAGGGTCAGCTCCTCCGTTTCTTCCGGGGTCCTGAGAGTGAGAAGCGGGTTTTCGGGATTCATCAAGTCCCGGGAGTCCGCCTCAATCTCGAAGGTCCCGTAGGCGTCCTCCTCTCCGGAATCCAGGGAGCAGGAAAACTCAAGGCCGCTGTCGGAAGAGGGGATCCACCGGTACTCGCCCTCCTCAAGGTCTTTATAGGATACCCATGAGTCCTCGGATTCCTCATCGCCGACGCCGCTCAGGTACCAGGCGAAATCGCCCCGGACCCGCGCGTTCACTATCTCGGG
>QKDA01000253.1 GCA_003246765.1 Spirochaetales bacterium
AAACTGAAGAAAGCCTGAAACAGGATGAAGAAGGCGAAGGCGATTCCCATGGCCCACAGGTGGCTGCGGAGCCAGGGCCTCCATACCCATTCGGAAACCGCTGTCTCCGTAACTGCCGCAACCTCGGAGTCCGCCGCAACCGAGGGTACCTTGAGCAGGCCCCCTCCCTGCAGGTCGCTCCCGAGAAGGGCTTCCCCGACAAGGGAAAGGGGGGCCGGAATCGACGGGGCACCGGTGCCTATCACGCTGTCGATGGTCAGTTTGACGATAACCGGGGAACCGAAGGTGAAAAAGACTTCCCCCAGCAGGGCCAGGAGCCCCGCGAGATAGAGAAGACGCCAGCCCGAAAGGGCTTTCCAAAGCAGGCCGATACGGCCGAACCGGGGCCACGAATTTTTTTGGATGCTGTAGTTTTCTTTGCTGTCTGACACGGTCTTCCTCCAGGAAGATTCGCTTGGGGGTTATGGGGCCCGCTCCGTGTCTAGTTTTTTTTACGCAGGGAATGGTTGCGCAAAAAAAGGGACCAGGCCTCCCGGGGCGCTGGTCCTTTCTCTCAAAGGTGGGTATGTCCTACAGGACAGACCGGAAGGGCCAGTATCGCTGTAAAAGTTCCGCCGATTTTCAGTGGTTCGCATCTTCCGGTCTCCTTTCTCAAAAAAGATTTCGGTTTTACCGAGGTGTTATTCCGACCTTACCGCCGATAGGAAAAGCTGTCAAGTGAGTTTTATAAAAAAGTTCCTCTTTCAACAAAAAAAATTCCCTCAAAAAACGCGAATCCGGTCCGCTAATGGAAGAAACTCCTTCTCTCCCGCGGGGGCTTCCACCGAACCGAAGGGCATTTGAGCGTAGAGTTTCCAGGTATCGGGCAGGTTCCAGGCCTTCCGTACCGCTTCGTCAATCACCGGGTTGTAATGTTGAAGGGAAGCGCCTAAGCCCTCCGATTCGAGGGCAGTCCAAACCGCGAACTCAAGCATGCCGTTGGACTGGGCCGACCACAGGGGGAACTTCTCCGCATAGAGGGGGAACCGCCCCTGAAGGCCTTCCACCACGGACTGATCCTCAAAAAAGAGTATCGTGCCGTATCCCTTGGCGAATCCCTGGAGCTTCTCGAGGGTCTTTCCAAAGGATTCCGGGGGAACCAGGGGCTTGAGGGCCTCTCCTACAAGGGACCAAAGCTTGTCGCTTTCCTCTCCGAACAGCAGCACTGTCCGGGAACTTTGGGAATTGAAGGCCGAGGGGGTATGGGTCACCGCCTCCCGAACCAGCTCCTCCACCCGCGGCCGCGCAAGGACTTCCTTTTTTCCAAGGGCGTATATACTGCGCCGATGACGCAGGGCATTCATGTATTCCATGGGTATATCTCCTTATATTGTAATATAAGGTTTACTTTCAGCTTCGGCAAATTATGGACGCGAAGGAGAAAATGGGGTATGACGAAGCATGGGCACTTTACGCGGCTTAGGCCTTATCTTCACCCTCATCGCAAATCTCGGATTCTCGGGATCAGGATTCCTGGAATTGCCGGAAATCAAAAACCCCTCAGCCCTGCTCTTTCACCCCGGCTGCGTCATATGCTTCAACGCCGAAACCCGGCAGCCCGACTGGGTTGCCTACCGCCTCACCGCCGCGGAAGCAGGCGCCGATGAGGCGGAACGCACGAACCGTTTTCGGGCCGATCCCCAGCGGCGCGGTTCGTCCAACCTGGACAGGAGCTATGCCCGCTCGGGCTACGACCGGGGGCACCTCGCCCCGGCGGCGGACTTTCGCTTTTCCCGGGCAGCCATGACGGGATCCTTCTTCTTCACCAATATCTCGCCCCAGGAACCCTCCCTGAACCGGGGTCTATGGTCACGGCTCGAGGCCCTGGTCCGCGCTGAGGCCCTACGCCGGGGGGCCGTATACGTGGCAAGCGGTCCGGTTTTTTTCGAAGACCGGGTAACCAGGGTACGGACCTTTATTGGCGAGGATCGAATTCCCGTGCCCGACGCCTTCTTCAAGGCCCTTCTCGTTTTCACGGACGAAGGCCCGCTCACCCTTGCATTCATCATACCCAACGGACCCGCGGGAAACGATCTCTCCCGGTACGCGGTCACCGTTGACGAGGCGGAAGAAAGAACGGGGCTCGACCTTTTTTTCCTCCTCGGCGAGGAAGAAGAAGCGGAATCCCGATTCGATTATTCCCGATGGTTTTCCGACTGAGTGCGGCGCCTCATTATGGTTTCGGAAACCAGGGAAAGAATCCGGGCCTCGGCGGCCAGGGCCAGGGCCAGGTAATCTAAAGAGGAAGCCTCTGTCTCATCCGTAAAATCCAACCGCTCTTCCAGATCACAGGCGACTTGAGCAATGGCTGCGTCCTGCAGGGCCGCATAGCGTTCGGAAACGGTGCGCGAGCCCTCCCTCTCGATGAGCCCTTCAATGGTCTTCGACAGCAGGGGAAGCGACAGCATCCCTTTGAGCATTCTCAGAATATACAGTCTCGACAAGTGCTCACGGGAATAGCGGCGGCCCTCCGGAGGGGGGATAATGCCCTGCTTTACGTAGTTGTTCACTCTATGGGCCGTTAGCTCTTGTTCCTCCGCTCCTTCCAGTTGAAGGCCGTTAAAATCCAGGGGCCTTCCCGCGCATCCGAGAAGCTGTTCCATGTAGAGGTCAAATTCCGGAAATACGTCCCAGCGAGAGGATTCATAGTCCCGCAGGTAACGGGCAATGTCGTGCAGCATAGCTTCTCCGTTTTCACTACTATAGCATCTTGTTGTCTTTTCTGTATAGTTTATAAGTGTTTTCCCTGCTTGACGGAGTGTATCCGAAGGATGATACTCCTTCCCATGAATCAAACAGAAATGCTCCAGTCTGTAGCGGAAAACCTCCAATGCACCTACTCCCGTTCTGGGGGACCCGGCGGACAAAACGTTAATAAAGTGAACACCCGCGTCCAAGGGCGTATGCCCCTTAATCTCATCCGGGGTCTTTCGGAGGATGAGCGGGAACGCCTATCCGAACGCATGAAAAACCGCATTGACTCAGAGGGAAACCTCCTTGTTTCCGTAGATGAGGAACGGACCCAACAACGCAACCGGGATATCGCCTACCGACGAATGATTGATCTTATCCGCCAAGGGGCGTCTATACCAAAAAAAAGAATAGCTACAAAGGCATCCCGGGCCTCCAAATTACGGCGTCTTGAAAGCAAAAAACACCACGGAGAACTCAAGAATAGTCGAGCCCGGCTTACCGGCGAGGACTAAAAATGTTTCACGTGAAACATAAAGAGATAAAAAAAGCTGCCGGATCCTCTGACCCGGCAGCCGCCTGATGATTAACCGTATCCCCATACGGTAGAAGCCTAAAAATGTTTCACGTGAAACAGTATCGTTTGCCCTCGGTGGTGACGAGTTTTGCGTTATAGGCCTTTGAAAGGCTGTGCAGCAGAATGTCTGCGAAGCTTACGGAACCTCCCCGCCTTCGGATGCGTAATTGAAGTTCAGCGGCAAGCTGAAGGGTAGATAAATCCGGATGCAGGATACGGAGGGTCAGTAAAAACTGTTCTACCCTCTGCTTATTTCCTGCCGGGTTTTCGGAGAGATTTGCCGCAAGAAACAGCTCTTGAGCCGTAATGGAAGAAACGCAAAGCTCCTCCGTACTGTCGCCGTAAACCTCTAGAAGCTTTCGATTTCCCTTTAACAGGGATAGGCACACATCCGTATCAAGCAGAATCATTGCTTTTTCCCCATACTTCGCCACTGATATATCTCATCGCGAAGAACCGAGAACTCCCGTGAGTCTTCCCAGGATCCGCATAACTCACCCCAGATACGCTCCCTTCCCGCCGCGGATATCACCGCATGGGCGGAGCCGGGAGGAACCGTGCCCCCGGTCTCTCCCGCGATGCGCGATGAAAGTCCATCCTCAATAATCATCAGCATCTCGCTGTTGAGGCTTCGTCTTTCCTTGGCGGCAAAGATCCGTATTCGTTTGAGAATTTCGTTGGGTATGTTTCGGATTGTAAGATTAACCATTTTGTAACCGTTACGCCCATAATATAGTTACGTTCGCGCATCCGTCAATCCAAGGAATGGAGATATGGGCATAAAAAAAACCGTCTGACCGATTCCGGTTTCCCGGTTTCGGTCAGACGGTCCTCCTTTTATGTAAACGGTCCTTTCTAACCGCTTACGTTCATTGGCGAGGGTGCCTCATTTTTTAAGGCTCACTCCTCTTCTGCGGGA
This sequence comes from Spirochaetales bacterium, assembly GCA_003246765.1. Taxonomy (GTDB): domain Bacteria; phylum Spirochaetota; class Spirochaetia; order Treponematales; family Treponemataceae; genus Teretinema. Next base: position 4,227 of record QKDA01000253.1, read on the forward strand.
TCGGGAGCGGGAGCTTCATCGACCTGAGGTTCTTCCGGAATCGCGTCGGATCCGTCCAAGTCCAGTTCGCCTGAAATTGAAACCTCGCCGCTTTGCCCCTCCTCGAGACGGTTTGTCTCCTCCGCCTCGTTGGCTACCGTATCCATTCCGATGAGAATGTCGGGCCTCTCGATATTAAGGATCCTGACTCCCTGGGCAGCGCGTCCCATGAGGGAGATGGTATTGGCCTTCACCCTCAGGGTTTTACCCTGACTGGTAATGCATACCACCTCGTCCTGGTCATAGACGTTGATGAGCCCGACGATCTCGCCGGTCTTCTCGCTGATGGTATAGATCTTCTGCCCGCCCGTAGCGCGTCCGTGGGGAGTGAACTCGGCGAAATCTACCCGTTTTCCGTAACCGCATTCGGTCATGATAAGCATGCGGGAATCGTCGGTCACCCGCAGGGCGCCGGCAAGTTCGTCACCGTTTCCGAGACGGATGCCCGTGACCCCCCGGGAGGCGCGGCTCAAGGGGCGAATGTCTTTCTCGCTCATCCTGAGGGCCTGTCCCTGCCTGGTAATGAGCATGATCTCGTCGGAACCCGAGGTAAGGGTTGCCCCGATAAGCCGGTCCCCCTCGTCGAGCTTTATCGCTATGATGCCCCGGGTCTTGGCGTTTTGGAAATCCGAGGTGGTTACCTTTTTCACCACCCCCGCCGCGGTGGCCATGAGGAGGTATTGGTCGTCCCGGAATTCCTTGAGGGCGATGACCGTAGTGATCTCCTCGTCGGAGGAAACCGTGAGGAGGGACTTTATGTGGGAGCCCCTGCTCGTCCGGGTTGCCTCGGGAATTTCGTGAACCTTGATCCAGTAGGCCTTTCCGGCGCTGGTTATGAAAACCACGTGATCATGGGTAGTGGCGGTGAACAGCTGATTGAGGAAATCGTCTTCCACCAGCTTGGTGCTGTTGGAGCCCTTCCCTCCCCGGTTCTGGCTCTTGTAGGCCGAGGCGGGGACCCGCTTGATGTAGCCGACGTTGGAGATGAGTACGACCATCTCCTCCTTCTGGATGAGATCCTCGATGTTGATCTCCTCCACCTCGTCGGAAACGATGTCCGTACGCCTCTTGTCGCCGAAGCGGTCGGCGAGTTCGTTGGTCTCGGTCTTGATGAGCTGGAGGATCTTCGGGGGGTTCGCGAGGAGGTCCTTGAGATGGGCGATGAGGGCCTCGATCTCGGCCAACTCCTGCAGGATCTTCTCGGTCTCAAGGCTGGTAAGCTTTCCGAGGCGCATGTCCACGATGGCCTGGGCCTGGGGATCGGAGAAGTCGAAACGCTCCATGAGGGCGTTCTTGGCCGCCTCAACGTTCCTCGACTTCTTGATGATGGCGATGACCTCGTCGATATTCTCGAGGGCGATGACCAAGCCGCGGAGGATATGGGCGCGCTCTTCGGCCTTGCGGAGGTCGAAACGGGTTCTTCGGGTGACCACTTCCTCCCGGTGTTCCACGAAGTACTGCACCAGCTGCTTGAGGGTGAGGGTTTCGGGGCGGCCCTTCACGAGGGCGAGGTTGATGACGCCGAAGGAGGACTGGAGGGCGGTATGGGAGAATAGCTGGTTGAGAACCACCTTGGCGATGGCCCCCCGCTTCAGCTCTATGACGATCCGCATGCCTTCGCGGTCCGATTCGTCCCGCACCTCGGAGATGCCGTCGATCACCTTGTCCCGCACGAGCTCGGCGATTCGGGTGATTAGGGAGGCCTTGTTCACCGCGTAGGGAATCTCCGAGAAGATGATGGTTTCCTTGCCCCTCTTGTCTACCTCGAGGGTAAAGCGGCCCCGCACGATGATCTTGCCCCGGCCGGTCTTGTAAGCCTGCCGGATTCCCTTCTTGCCGAAGATGATTCCCCCCGTGGGAAAGTCGGGGCCCTTGATGTTTTTCATCAGGTCCTCGACGGTGCACTCGGGGTTGTCGATGTAGGAAGCCACGGCCCCGGCGATCTCGGTGAGATTGTGGGGGGGCATGTTGGTGGCCATGCCGACCGCGATGCCGCTGGCGCCGTTGGCCAGCAGGAAGGGGAAGGCTCCGGGAAGAACCGAGGGCTCCTTGAGGGAGTCGTCGTAGTTCGGACCGAAGTCTACGGTTTCCTTCTTGATGTCCTCGATGATGGACTCGGCTATCTTCGTGAGGCGGCTCTCGGTATACCTCATGGCTGCCGGCGGGTCGCCGTCAACGGAACCGAAATTTCCCTGCCCCTGAACCACGGTATAGCGAAGGGAGAAATCCTGGGCGAGACGCACCAGGGCGTCGTAAATGGACTGATCTCCGTGGGGATGGTACTTACCGAGCACGTCGCCGACGATTCGTCCGCATTTCTTGAAGGGGGTATTCGAACGGATACCCATTTCTTCCATAGAATAGAGAATCCGCCGGTGAACCGGCTTCAGTCCGTCCCGGACGTCCGGCAGTGCCCGGCTCACGATAACCGACATCGCGTAGTTGAGGTACGCGGTCTTGACTTCCTCTTCTATGGGAATGGGGATGAGTCTTCCCCCGGGCTGTTGCTGTTCACTCATTGAACAATACTCCTGCCTTATTCTTCTGTTGCATGGTTACACGTCGAGATTCGAGACGTACACGGCGTTTTCTTCAATAAACTTTCTTCGCGGTTCGACCTGCTCGCCCATGAGGGTGGTGAAGGTACGGTCGGCCTCTACGGCGTCGTCGAGCTGAACCCTCATCATGAGCCGGGTTTCGGGATTCATGGTGGTTTCCCACAGCTGCTCCGGGTTCATCTCGCCAAGACCCTTGTACCGCTGGATGTTGACCTTTTCCGGGTCCCGGTCGATGGTCTTCATGATCTTTTCTTTTTCCGCGTCGTCGTAGGCGTACCGGATGTTCCGCTCCCAGGAGATCTTGTAGAGAGGGGGCATGGCGAGGTACACGTAGCCTCCCCGGATGATATCGGTCATGTAGCGGTAAAAGAAGGTCAAAAGAAGGGTCCGGATATGGGAGCCGTCCACGTCGGCGTCGGCCATGATGATGATCTTGTGGTACCTGAGCTTTTCCGCGTTGAAGGTTTCCCCGATTCCCGCGCCGAGGCTGGCGATGATGGGCTGAAGCTTGTCGTTTCCGATAACCTTGTCGATGCGGGTCTTTTCCACGTTGAGCATCTTGCCCCATAGGGGAAGGATGGCCTGGAATTTCCGGTCCCGTCCCATCTTGGCGGAGCCGCCGGCGGAGTCGCCCTCTACGATGTAGATCTCGCACTTGCTGGCGTCTTTCTCGGAACAGTCCGCCAGCTTTCCGGGCAGCCCGGAACCGTCCATGGCGTTTTTCCTTCTCGTGGCGTCCCTTGCCTGCCGGGCGGCGATACGCGCCTTGGCGGCGAGAACGCTCTTCTCGAGAATGGAGTTTACCACCGAGGGGTTTTGCTCCAGGAAAAGGGTCAGCTGGTCGTTAACGAAGCTCTCGACGATACCCTTCACCTCGGAATTTCCGAGTTTGGTCTTGGTCTGGCCCTCGAACTGGGGTTCCGGGACCTTGACCGAGAGAACCGCGGTAAGGCCCTCGCGAACGTCGTCTCCCGAGAGGCTGTCGTCCATCTTCTTGGAGAGCTTGGAATTCTTGAGGAATTCGTTGAGTACCCGGGTAAGGGCGCTCTTGAAGCCCACCAAATGGGTACCGCCTTCCCGGGTATTGATGTCGTTGACGAAGCTCAGCATGATCTCGCTATAGCTGTCGTTGTACTGGAGGGCTACCTCTACAACGATATCGTCCCGTTCACCGGATATGTACACCGGTTCGGGATGGAGGGAATTCTTGTTCTCGTTGAGGTAGCTCACGAAGGAGCGGATGCCCCCCTCAAAGCGGAATTCCATTTCCTTGGGGGTAGTAAGACGCTCGTCCCTGAGGACGATGGTGATGCCCGAATTGAGGAACGCGAGCTCGCGAAGCCGGTTGGCAAGAACGTCAAAGTTATAGGTAGTGGTTCCGCGAGCCACCGGATGGTAGTACCCCGCTTGTCCGTTTCTTCGAGTTTCTTGACGGGATCCACGGGAATGCCGGTCTCGTACTTCTGGAAATGATTATAGCCGTTGGTGGCCACGTAAGCCTCGGTCCATACCGAAAGGGCGTTGACAACGGAAACGCCTACCCCGTGAAGGCCTCCGGAAACCTTGTAGGAGCCCTTGTCGAATTTTCCTCCCGCGTGTAGGCGGGTCAGCACGAGTTCCAGGGCGCTTACGCCCTCGCCGGGGTGTATATCGCAGGGAATTCCCCGGCCGTTGTCCTCGACCCGGACGATGTCGTTCTTTTCAAGCACTACGAGAATGCGGTCGCAATGACCGGCCATGGCC
>QKDA01000151.1 GCA_003246765.1 Spirochaetales bacterium
CCCCGGCAGGGATGAAACCCGCTTCTCGATATGGGCCGAACAGGCTGAGCAGGACATGCCGGTTATCTCGAATTTTTCCGTTTTCATGGCAACTCCACCCCCCCCAGGGGGGGTGTCTATAACATAAAGCGCAGATCCTTTTACGTCAAGATATATTTTTTGACTATTATTCTTGACAAAACAATACTATTTTCCGTATAGTATTAGTAACGGTACCATATCATAGAGGAGGCAGGATGCTTTTTTCCATCAACACGGGACTTCTGGACGCCTGCGTGCTCGCGATACTCTCACGGGGCGACGAGTACGGCTATCGGCTCACCCAGGAGGTCAAACAGGTCATGGAAATATCGGAATCCACGCTGTATCCTGTGCTTCGCAGGCTGCTCAAGAACGGCTGGCTTTCCACCTACGACCAGCCCTTCCAGGGTAGAAACCGGCGCTATTACAGGATAACCGAGGAGGGTCGGCGGCAGCACACCCTTTATCTTAACGAATGGCGGGATTATAGAAAGAGAATCGAAGGAATCTTCGGGGGAGAAACCACGGTATGAACAGAAGGGAATTCATGCAGGAACTGCGCGAGAGGCTCGGGCGACTCTCTCCCGACGAACGGGACGCCGCCTGCGCGTATTACGAGGAATATTTCGACGAGGCCGGTCCCGACCGGGAACAGGAGGTGATCCGCGAGCTGGGAAGCCCCCAATCGACGGCTTCCCGCATTCTCGCGGACCACGCGGTTAAGGCCGCCAGGGAAGCCCCGGGGAATCCCCGAAAAGGGCTTTCGGCCCTCTGGTTCGTCCTGCTCGCGGTGATCGCGGCGCCCATCGCCCTGCCCGCGGTCATGGCGATCGTGGGGGTCATGATCGCGATCGTGGCGACCCTTTTCGCGGTGGGCCTCGCGGCGATCGGTCTCGTTATCGGCGGTGTCGCCCTGTTCGTCGGCGGTTTCGTGACCCTCTTCATGACCCCCGCGAGCGCCCTGGTGCTTTTCGGGGTGGCCTTTCTGCTCTGGGGGGCGGGTAAGATAGTCTTTGCGGTCATTGGGGCGCTCTTCTCGCTCCTGGGCCAATTGGTGGGATGGCTCTTTGGCAGAGCCCCGGGAGGTTATTATGGAAAATGACGGAAGGCGCGACTACCGGCACGATCGCCGGGACTTTCGGCGGGGAAGATCCTTGGCTGGCGGCTTTTGGCTCCTGGTAGCGGGCTGCGTTCTCATCGCCCTCGGCTTGAGCTTCGGGGGACAATGGCTCGGCGGGCGATGGTGGCCCGGACATTCGGGAAGCTTTAACTTCAATTTCGGCGACCAGGACGGAGGGCAGCGGATGAGACCGGTGGTAACCTTGGACGGGACGGTAAGCGGCAGCGTAAGGAACGTGGACATCGACTTAAAGGGCGCCGCCCTCTCGATCCGGCGGGGGGCGAATCCCGGCTGGAGGGCAGTGGATTTCGAGGAAGGTTCCGTCGAGGTCACCGAGAGGGACGACACCCTCATAGTGCGCGTGCCCAGATGGAGGGACAGCTTTCCCTTCGGCAACATGGAGAAGGGCCCCGAATTTACCCTGGTGCTCCCCGCGGGAATCCGTCTGGAGGACTGCCTCGTCAAGATAGGAGCCGGAGCGGTGACGCTGGAGGACCTGGAAGCGGAGGACTTCCGGCTGGAAGGCGGCGCGGGCTCCTTCAAGGCCGAGGGCTTTACCGCCCGCCGGGCGACCGTGAAAACCGGTGCGGGTCTCGTGGAGCTCGACGACGCCTCCGTAGGAACCCTGCGGGTCGAAACCGGCGCGGGACGTATCGTTCTGAGGGGGGACATAACCGAGGGAGCGGACGTTTCAACCGGTACGGGATCCGTCGAGTTTTCCCTCGCGGGCAGCGAGGAGGATTACCGCTTCGATTTTGCCCGGGGCCTCGGCTCGGTCCGCATCGGCTCGGGCACCTGGGACGGCATGGGCGACGGGATGGCGGGAAACCCCGACTCGAACCGCAGGATTAAGCTCTCCACCGGCATCGGCTCGGTACGCATCGACTTCGAGCGCTAAAGGGCCCTAAAAGAAAGCAAAAAACGGGGCTGCCCTGGGAAGGGCAGCCCTTGCCTTTATCCGCGGCCTTTAGCCCGCAAGATTTCCGAGAACCTTGAGAATCTCGGCCCCGTGTCCCTTGGGGCTCACCTTCGGGAACACCTCGAGGACGATTCCGTCTTTGCCTATCACGAAGGTGGACCGCAGGACACCCTCGTATTTTTTTCCGTACATGGACTTTTCCCCCCAGGCTCCGTAAGAACCGATCGCGGCCCGTTCGGGATCCGCGAGCAAAACGAAGGGGAGGCCGTATTTTTCCCTGAATTTTCCGTGCTTGGCGGGCGTGTCAGGGCTTATTCCTATAACCGCAGCCCCGGCGGCCAGGATCTCGTCGTAGACGTCCCGAAACCCGCAGGCCTCGGCGGTGCAGCCGGGGGTATCGTCCTTGGGGTAAAAGTACAGCACCACGGTCTTTCCCCGGAAGGACGAAAGGGATACGGCCCGGCCCGTATCGTCGCTAAGGGTAAAATCAGGCGCGGGGGCGCCTTTGGCGATCATGGGAATCTCCTTTAGCGGTTCTTTTCCTGGAGGCTTCCAACCTCTTCGGCGGGATCGAAACCCTCGCACAGGGTCCTGGCCTCCGAGAGAACCTCTTCGTCCTCGTCCATGGCAACCACCTGATACCAGGCACCCAGCTCGTCGAGATCCTCCGCCTCGTACTCGTCCGCCGCGTGTATCCGCAGGTTGTCCAGGGCATGCTGCACGTCGTCGTTGGTAAAATGGAATCCCTCGGCGGAGACCCACTCGAAAAAACTCGTGGGTGAAGGCAGATCCCAAATCTCGTCTCGCAGGTCCGGCTCCAAACGGCATCGGGTGAGAAAGCGAAGGGCGTCAATCATGGACATGGGCAAATCCTCACTTTGATGAATTGTGTGCGTCATTGCATGATCAAGGACGAGTATAACCCCATGGATACGTTTTTTCGTGATTTTTTCTTTAAAAAACCGTGTTAATTCGCGTTCTCCCGGCACGGCCCCGCCTAGAAGGGTAGCGCGAGGGCAGAACAGAGAAAGCGCATATAGGGTGCGGCAGCCTCGAATTTCCCGGCTAAAATGCCCACAAGGCCGCCGGAAAGGAAATCCCCGGGTTCCAGGCCCGCGGAAAGCAGAAAATCAAGGCGTTTTAACTCCACTGCCAGGGGATGATCCGCCTCATAGCCCCGGGGAATACGTTTTAGGGAATCCCCCGCGCACTGCATGACGGGGCGGGCGGACTCCACCGCCGCAAGGTACTCCCGGGGACGCTCCGTTACGGCCAGGCGAATCCGGCGGAGGTCCTCCCGTTCGGGGCGCCAGCACCCCGCGCCCGCGAAGCACTCCTCCAGGGAGAAATGCACGTACAGCCCCGGGGCGTGCACGTCCCGGTAGGACTCATGCCTGAACTGGATTCCCACGTTGGTTTTATAGGGGGTCTTGTCCGCCCCGAAGCGGGTGTCCCGGTATACCCGCATGAGGGACCCGCCGATCCGTTTCGGTACGGCGGTATAATGGGGGCTTATGCCCCGGATTACCGGTTCCATCTCCCGGATAAGGGCCAGGGCGGGCTCGAGGATAAACCGCTCGTATTCATCCCGATGGGCGTCAAACCAGGAGCGTTCGTTGTTGAAGGCCAGGGCGTGGAGAAAGCCGAGGGAATCTTCGGAAAATCCACGAAAGCTTGCGGGTTGGGCGGAATATGGTTTCATGGCTTGAGTATACCACCCCAAAGGCAAAGTTCCCGCAGGCCATGCCATGGTTAGGCTTGAAGGGCGCCGCTGCGGGGGCAGGAAGGGGCCTTTGGGGGGTGCCGGAAAACGGCCGAACCCGGGGGTTCTGCCCCCGGGCGGGTTCCCCGGGCCGGTTGGAGGCAGGGGGATGCGCCCCCTCCCCTATGTAATGCGGGGGGCATAAAAAAAACCCTTTCCGCGGGATGCGAAAAGGGCGGTGCGTGACCCGTAGACGATTCGAACGTCCGACCTGCTGCTTAGGAGGCAGCCGCTCTATCCAACTGAGCTAACGGATCAGGTCTGGCTGGGATCATAGCGCAGATTGAGATTTTCCTCAAGACCACCCGGGAGGAATCACGACTCAATCCGCAAGCCGCAGGCCCCGGCCCCGCCGGTACAGTGGCAGGGAACGAGTAGGGAGATTCCGGCGTCCCTTAGGTAGTCCGCCAGGAGGGTTACGGAAAATCCCGAATCCTTCATGGACTAATGATCGCACGCGTTCTCGCCGGTGATCAAGGTTCCCGCGAGAAAGTGCTGCACGACCCGGTCCGAAAGGTCCCCGGTGGCGCCGGTGGTAACCTGAATTCCCCGCTCCGTGAAGAGGTTGCGCGCCCGGGACCCCATGCCCCCGGCCACGATGTGGGTTATTCCCCGTTCGCCGAGGAAGACCGGGAGAAGGCCCGGTTCGTGGGGAGGCGCAGCGAGGTACGACTTGGCGGCCACGGTCTTTCCGTCGGCGGCGATGTCGAAGACGTCGAATCCGGCGCAGTGCCCGAAGTGCAGGTTGAGTTTCCCGTCCGCGACGGGGATGGCGATTTTCATGTCAGAGTCTCCTTGTTATTTCCTGATATACTCCCGCCGCGGTCGAGTCCGCGAAACGGGCCACGTAAGGCTTGCCGGAATCGCCCGATTCCGCCATGGCCGGATCTAGGGGGATTGAGCCGAGAAAGGGCACTTCATAGCGCTCCGAAAGCTTTTTGCCGCCGTCGCGGTCGAATACGTGGGTTACCTCGCCGCAACGGGGGCACGCGAAGCCCGCCATGTTTTCCACGATGCCGACGATGGGAAGGTTCAGCTGGCGGCAGAAATTGACCGACTTGCTCACGTCCACGGCGGCCACGTTTTGGGGGGTGGTCACCAGGACGGCCCCGTCGGCGTCGCCGATGAGCTGGATCACCGAGAGGGGCTCGTCCCCGGTGCCCGGGGGGCAGTCTACCACGAGGCAGTCGAGCTCGCCCCAGTCCACTTCCTCCAGGAACTGGCGGATGACGCCGTTCTTCATCGGACCGCGCCAGACCACGGGAGAGTCCTCGGCCTTCAGCATGAAGCCGATGGACATGACCTTCAGCCCCTCTATCCCGGGGACCTCGACGGGAAGCATCTTCTCTCCGTCGGTCTCGAGCTGAGCGCCCGCGAGATCGAGCATGGTGGGAACGCTCGGCCCGTGAATGTCCACGTCCAAAAGGCCCACCTTCTTTCCCGAGAGGGCGAGGCTCGCGGCCAGGTTGACCGCCACGGTGCTCTTGCCTACCCCTCCCTTTCCCGACATGACGATGTACTTTTTCGCCACGCCCTCCATTTTCACTGACTCAATCGGCATATATTCTCCCATATACCCGCTATCGCGCGGGTGATTTCGCTGTCGTCCCCAGACCATTCCACGACGCTCTTGCCCTCGATCTGGGCCCGGGTAACGGCCCTGTCGTAGGGAACCCGGCCAAGGAAGGGAACCTCGTTCCGCCGGCACCAGGCCTCGGTAGCCGCGGCCTGGTCGGGGTTAACGTCCGCCTTGTTCACGCACACGTAAAAGGGGATCCGGAAATGCCGGGCAAGGCTCCCTACCCGCTCCAGGTCGTGGAGGCCCGAAACCGTGGGCTCCGAGACCACCAACACCGCGTCGGCGCCGGTAATGGAGGATATGACGGGGCAGCCCGTTCCGGGGGATCCGTCAACGATTATCCACTGCGCCTCCTGTTCCTCCGCCAGGCGTTTCGCCTCGGTCCTGACCGCGGTGACGAGTTTGCCCGAGTTTTCGGCGCGGCTGTCCAGTTCCGCGTGGGAAAGGGAGCCGAACCGGGTCTCCGACACGTAGCGCTCCCCGCAGCGGCGGGGAACCATGGTCACGCTCCCGGTGGGACAAAACCGCGCGCATACCCCGCAGCCCTCGCAGGAGCCCCCGTCGATGACGTAGGTTCCCGGATTCCCGCCTGCGGGTACTATGGCGTCAAAACGGCACAGGGAGGCGCATTGCGCGTCGAGGGGCTTTGACGCCTCGGCCACGACCCCGCTCACGAACTCATGGCGTTCCTTAACCTCCGGAGCGAATACGAGGTGAAGGTCCGCGGCGTCCACGTCGCAGTCCGCGAAGACGGCCCTTCCCGACCGGGAAGCGAGGGTAGCGAAAGCGGCGGTGAGGCTCGTCTTTCCGGTGCCGCCCTTACCGCTGATTATGACTAGTTCCTTCATAGACGCTCCTGCAGGTCCGCGATAACCCCAGCGAAGGAGGGCTTCCATTCCGGGGCGGACTCGGTCAGGGGCTTGCCGACGGAATAGCCCTCGGCTATTCGCCGGTCCTCGGGAATGCTTAAAAGCACCCGTATCCCCTCGCGCTCGCAGTACTCAACGACCCGCGCGTCGCCGCTGTCGCTGCGGTTTATCACCGCGCCGAAGGGTATTCCCATCTTGCGGAGGGTCTTTACGGCCAGGTCAAGGTCATGGAGCCCGAAGGGGGTCGGTTCGGTAACCAGGATAACCGCGTCAACGCCGGAAACCGCCGTGGTCATGGGGCATGACGTCCCGGGAGGGGCGTCTATAATGGTCAGCGCCGAGAGGCCCGCGCCGCGCCTTTTCACCGCCCTGATTACCGGGGGCGACATGGCATGCCCAATGGACAGAAGTCCCTGCACCAGGGTGATGGGGACCGCGCTGTCACCTGAGAGCGACTCCCGGTTGACCCGGGCTTCCGTTAAGGAGCCGGTGAGAGAGGGTTCCTCCCTGATCGCCCCGTGGGGGCATACCCGGAAGCAGCCCCCGCAGGAATGGCAGAGCTCCGGGAATATCATTACCGTCTTCCCGATGCGGACAATGGCGTTGAACTCGCAAAACCGGGCGCAGGCCCCGCAGGCCCTGCACTTGGTTTCGTCCAGCACGGGGACGCTCACCGTAACCGGGGATTCCCGCACCTCCGCGAGGGGGAGAAAAAGCGCGGCGTTGGGCTCTTCCACGTCGCAATCCAAGAGAGTCACCGGAACCGGCGAACTGAGGGCCAGGGAAAGGGCGACCGTGGTCTTGCCGGTTCCGCCCTTGCCCGATGCTACGGCAATGGTCATACCCAGTGACCTTCCACGTCCGCCTCGCTTATGGGGGAAAGATCCCCCCTGCGCCACGCGGCAATGGCGTCTTTTACGCTACCCTGGGGGGCGAGGAACACCGGGACCGAAGCCGCGGAAAGAACCTTGAAGGCCTTCGGGCCGGTATGTCCCGTCACAAGGCCGCCGACCCCGGCATTAACCACGTGCTGGGCAGCCTGGATCCCCGCGCCCTGGGGGGCGTTCAGGTTTTGGGCGTTGTCGACTACCTCAAAAGCCTCGGCGTCGAGGTCGTAGATGATAAATTTCGCGGCCCGGCCGAAGCGCGGGTCCAAGGGGGAGTCGAGGCTGTCCCCCGACGAGGTTACTGCGATTTTCATGGCTGTGTATCTCCTTTCATGCCTAGATTCATTGAAGCCCCGTGCCCGTGCCCATGCCCGGGGCCCTGGCCCCGGCCCTGGCCCAGGCCCCGGCCCTGGCCCCGCCGACGGCAGCGTCTCCGGGGACAGCCGCAGCCGGGCATGGAAAAGGCGCTGCGCTCAAGGCCTCCCGCCTGCCAGGCGGCAATGACCTCCGCCAGTGGGCCGGCCACGAAGGGAACCGTGTCGATTCCCCGATCGAGAAGGGCATTTTGGTATTCCGAGGAGATGGCCCCGCACAGGAGGGTTCTCACGCCGCTG
>QKDA01000121.1 GCA_003246765.1 Spirochaetales bacterium
ATCGAGGTTAAACTCGGTCGCCCCGGAACCGGCGGTTACGGTAACCGCGGCGCCGCCGTCCTTGCTGTAGGTGAGCGTCGCGGAAGCGGGCTGCCTTCCCGCCGTAACCGCGGCGTCGTCGGCGGTGCCGGAGAAGGTCACGTCGGCGTTGGAGGCAGTGGTGATGGGAGCGGCGTCGATGGAGGTCGCGAGCGTCGCACGGGGCTCCGCCAAGTCGATAGTGTAGCTTGCCGACACCTCGATACTGTTATTGCCCGCGTTGTCCGTAGCCCGGGCCAGAATCTGCCGGACGGGACCCTCGTCTGTCGAGCCGAAATCGTGGAAGAAATACCAGGTCGAGGTTCCCTCGGGAGTTACCCAGGAGAAACCGCCGTCCATGGACACTTCCAAAGAAGCGATGCCAGAGTCCGCCTCGGTCACCGTCCCCCGAAAGGTATACTCCTGGGTGGTGACGTTGATGTTCGAGGCGCTCCCGGTGATGGTTACCACCGGGGCTACGGAATCCACCTGTACCTCCCGGGTAAGGGAGGTCGCGCTGCCGGCGATGTCGGTCGCGGTCACGGTATAGCGGTAGATCCCCTGGGAGGGTGCCGCCACGGCGAAGTTCCAGCTGCCGTCCGCGGCGGGAACCACGGTCTCGGTGGTCACGGCGCCGTTGTTGAGGCTCCAGGCCGCCGTGAGGGAATGGAGGGCGTTCGAGTCCGTGGCCATGCCTCCTAAGGAGAAGGCGCCGGTCCGGTACTGCCGGGCGGAGGAATTAACCAGGGTTTCAGTCAGGGTCGGCAAGGCGGTATCGTAAACCACCGAGCAGACGGCTTCCACGGGACCGTAGTTTTCCAGGGTAGCGTCAAAGGTATCGTCCGCGAACCGGCCCCACAGGTAATAGGTTCCCTCGGCGGCGGCTCCCAGGGGAACCCCCGCGGAAAAGCCCCGGTCCGAACCGGTCAGGGCGTTGTCCACCTCGGCGGCGGTCCAGCCGGCGGTCGACGCGGCGGAGGGGGCAGCGGCAGATGAGGTAAAGAGAAGGATAGCGCTGGTAAGGTCGCCGGTGGCGAAACCCCTCACGTTGACCAGGGAGTCGCTCACTACCGCCTTTCCCGCGGCCACGTGGGGCGCGGTCTTAAGCACCGGACTCACTAGGGAAACCAGGGTTGGCGGCGTATCGTCCACCTGATAGGTCACCTCCCGCACGGAAGAGGTATACAGCCCGTCGGAGAGCTGGAAGCGCAGGGTTCTGGTATCTCCGTCCGAGGGGGGAACGTTCAGGGTTATGGTCCAGGTATAGTTGGTCACGTAGCCGGAGGTGGACTCGGTGCGCACGATTACGGCGTCCGCAGGAACGGAACCGCCCTCGGTGAGGGCCAGGGTCACGTTGGCGTCGTCGTCGGAGCCCTTAACCACGACTTGGAAGGTCCCGCCGGAGGAGTTGATCTTGGTGACCGAGGAGGCGGAGCTCGTACTCTTGTCGGGGCTCACCGAGACGAGGGTCGGGGCTCCCTGGTTGATCCTGAAGCCGTAACTTTTGGTCAGGGTATGGGGATATTTATCCCCCGCGGTCACGTCGAGCCTATACTGGCCCTGGGACTTGTCGATGAGGAAATTTATCGAAAGGTCGGCCCCGATGGTCTTGATCGAGAGGTCCGTTGAGGTCCAGGTTTCCCTCTGGGCCGTAAGGAGGGTTGTCCCGTCCTCGTCGAAGGGGGTGAGGGAGACTGAAAGGGCGTCCAGGTCCAGGGCGTCGCCGTTCTTGTTCCGGTAGATCATGATGAGGGGGTTCGGCAGGGGGGACACCGTATTGTCGGTTCCCCGGGGAGCGGCGCTCGAGATGGGCAGGGAATCGATCTCGATGGAGGGATTCATGCTTCCCGGCTCGAAGGAGAAGTTCCCGTTCTCGGCCAGGGCGAAATCGTCGGGATCCGAGGAAATACGGAAGGAGGAAAGCGCGGCGGCGAGGGTGTCGTACCCCGCGAGGGCGGAAGCGTCTCCCTGGTCGAAACGGGAAAGGTCGTTAAGCTTCGGATATGCCTCGCCCACGGCGAGCTCCGAGGAGATGTCCAGGTAATTGTAAAAATGGTTCGTGCCGTTGCCGGTCTTCCCGGCGGTCAGGGCGGCTCCAGTCTCCGAGGGATCGAGATACTCGAAGGCCGCGTCCTCCAGGGCGATGGTATACCAGAAGGTTCCGAGGCCCGACGCGGGAAGGGCATCCTCCAGGGCCTGCCACAGGCCGTTCTGGTCGTTGGATTCCGAAAGGGTGAAGTTCGGCATCTCGTAGGTGTAGGGAACCGAAGAAACCGGCAGCCCGTTATCGTCGAAGAAATAGACGCGAAGCCGGCTCGGGCCGGACTCGTCGTAGAAGGTGCCGTTAAACTTAATGTCCGAGCCGAAGGCGTCGAAAAGTTCCGGGTCCGCGAGGGTCCCCTTGGTGGAGGGCCGTTGGACCACGAGGACCGGCGGGGTATTGTCGATATTGTAGGCCGTGGAGGCGGAGGTCGTCCTTCCCGCGCTGTCGAAGGCCTCGGCGGTAACGTCGTACTTGCCGTCCGAGGCGGGTTGGGGAACCGTGACCTGCCAGGTTTTCGAAAGGGCGTCCACGGAGGCGCTCCAGGGACCGAAGGTCGTCCCCGAGTCCGCGCCCGAGCGGGCGGTGAGGAACACCCTCACCTCCCGCAGGCTGGTCTCGTCCGCGGCCTTTCCGGCCACGACGAAGGAGCCCCGGATGAAAGACACCGTGGTCGGCGGATAGGTGATGGTTACCGTGGGAGGTTTCGTGTCTACCGAGTTACCGAGCCCGATTTCGCAGGTGAGAAATGAGAACGACCCCGCGAGGGCGAACAGGATGAATCCCGCCAGTCTCGATTTGATGGTTTTCATGCGCAACCTTCCTTAAAAAACGTTGAGCCTGATGCCGCCGGTCACGTGGGGCACCACGCTGTCAATGCTGACCTCCGTCGCGCTGACGTCGGTCGGTATGAACCAGAGCTGCAACTCCGTGTAGGCGGAGAAGGTCCTGAAGGTTTCCCGCTTCGGGATCGTCACCCGGGGGAATTCCAGCTGCGCGAGCACCGCCGAGAGAATCTGGGGAGTGCCGCTCTGGGTTTCGGAGAACATCGAGAAGTTGGCGCCGATCGCCCCCGTGGCGGAGAGCCAGGAGAAGTCGGGGCCGAAGAAATAGTCCAAGGGTACGTAGGCGATGTTGGCCAGGAGCTTGAAGCCCGCCACGTTGCCGCCGTAGCGCATGGGCTCCGGGGTAAAGACCGAGCGCTGGGCCTCGGTGAACTGCCCGAACTGGGCCTGCACCTTGACGTTGTCGTCGAAGAAGGTAAGCCCCAGGCCCACGTCGTAGAGGGTAGCCCCCCAGAAGTGCCAGTCGAAGTAGAGCCCCTGGATGAAGGAGGGCACCGCGTAGGCGGACTTGTCCCCCGGGCGCAGGCCTATCTTCACGCCCCTGAGGCCCACGTCGTCGGAACTGAGCCCCGAGAAGACCAGGCTTTCGTTGTAGCGGCCCCCCTCGCCGGGGGAAATGAGCCGGATCGTCGGGAGGGTCTTGTCAATCTGCACGATGGAGCGGGTTACCGCCACCTCGCCGTTCTTCATGGTCCCCCGGATCAGCATGAAATGGTAGCCCTCGGCGAGCTCCCCCGTTTCCAGGCGGAACCGCCACTTCTTGCCCGACTCGGTGGGCAGGAAGGTCTTGCCGTTGTCGAAGCTGATCTCCACCCTGTCCAGGGACTTTTCGGCCAGGAGCCGGCGGGTCTCGGGGGGAGTCTTTTTATCCTTCAGGGCGAGAACCTCCTCCTCGGTGAAGGAGTAGCCCGTGGTGCCCATGAGCCAGGGCCTGTCGATGGCGAAGTCCCCCATGGCCAGGTTGTCCACGGTGATCCAGGGACCGTTGGCGCGGTAGACGAGGTCCCGGGGCTCCGAGGCGATCACGTTGTCCCCGGAGGCCAGGGCGCGTACCTTGAGCACGTGGGCTCCGTCCACCAGCATCTCGGGGGTAACGGTGAACTTAAAGTACCCCGAGGGGGAAAGCTCCGTGGTGGCCACGTCGGTGTCGTCCACGTAAAGGATGAGGCTGCTCACGGGATCCTCGGACATGACCTTTCCGTACACGTTGAACATGCCCTGCACGCTTTCGCCGTTGAGGGGGTAGAGGAACTCTATCCGGTTGCGGTCGTCGCCCCGGTACACCTCGAAATTGCGCGAAACCCGGGTAACGTTCCCCGCCCGGTCGAAGCCCCGAACCTCCACGTTGTAGAAGCCCGGGTTCAGGGCGGAAACGTCCACTCCGCCGGAGATGATCAGGGAATCGTCAAAGCCGATGTCGTCGTAACCCTTGGGCATGGGCGGCTTGGAGGCGTCGATCGAGGCGATGCGGGCGCTTACCCCGGAAAGGAAGATATTGTCCAGGGTTTGGCCGGAGATGAACAGGGTATTCGCGACCCTACTGCCGTCCAGGGGAAGTTCCAGCTTGATGGAGGGCGCGACATTGTCGATGTTGACCAGGCTCGAGTAAAGCCCGGTGACGCCGTACTTGTCGTATACCCGGACGAATACCACGTGGGTCCCGTCCTGGATAACCCGGGTGTCGAAGCGGTAAGACCAGGCCTCGGTGCCCTTGGCGAGGTCGAAGGAATTCCCGTTGTCCAGGGACACCTCAACCCGCTCGATTCCGTTCTTGTCCGAGGCGGTACCGACTATGTCGATGAGGCCCCGGTTGGTCGTCTCGTAGGAGGGGCTCGTCACCGCCGCCTTGGGCTCTTCCAGGGACACCCTCACCATGCGCGAAACCTCGGGTCCCTTCACGCCGTGAATGTCCTCGGCGTAGAGGGTAATCACGTGCTCGTTGTCCGTCAGGGAGGAGAGGGCCACGGGAATGGAGTAGCTGTGCTCGATGGCGACGGGCGTATAAGGCCCGTCGTCTATCCGGTACCATACCCGGGCAGGCTCGTCGTCGTCGTAGACCACCCCGGAAACCACGAAGTCCTTCCGTTCCACCTCGCCCTCAAAGGGCAGGTGAATCTCCACCACCGGGAGGTCCGCCTCCGGTTGAATGGTAAAGGACCAGGAATTCACCGCCGTGGGGTTTCCCGCGGCGTCGGTAAAGCGGAACTCCATGCGGGGATCCAGGGGCATTTCCGCCGTTCCCACCAGGGCGTTCGGCGCCGAGGAAAGCTCCAGAGGCTGCCAAACCGTGGTATCCTTGGCGCTTCGGTCCCCGGGGGCGCGGTACTCGGCGGAAACCACCGGATTCGCGTCGGACACGGAGAAGGCGATACCCGTCTCGCCGTTGACCGAATCTCCCGGCTCGGGGAAAACTACCTGAGCCGAGGGAGGGGTGGTATCCTTCACGAAGGCGCGCCTGAAGAGGGTTTCGCGGCCGTTCACGTCCAGGGCGCGCACCAGAAAGTCCGCCTTCCCGTCGGCGAGGGAGGAAATGTCGAGCCGCTGGAGCGTCGTCCCGTCGGCCTTCTCGAAAAGCTCCCAGGACGAGCCGCCGTCGACTGACCACTCCACCGCCGCGATCCCCGCCCCGTCCGAGGCGCCCACCGTGACGGGAAGCTCCGTCTGGAGCCAAACCGGGCGAAGGGAAGCGTCCACCGAAAGCGCCGGTGGGGCTGAGTCCACCACGAAGTCCCGGGCCTCGGTCTCGAAGGTGTCTCCCGCGTCGTCGGTTATCAGGAGCTTCACGCCCTTGTAGGTACCGTCCTTGACGCCCTTGATGGAGACAATGTTGCCGGAGAGGAAAAGCTCCAGGCCGTCCCTCGCCGAGGCGAAGGCGGCGGATACGGCCTTCCTGTCGCTCTTACCGTTGTAGAGACCCGTGACGGAGTCGCCGTCAAAGAGAAGAAGGGAACCGGAGGCGCTTTCCCGCGCGGAGTCCCACGCGAACTGCTCGCCGTCGTTTAAGCCGGCGGCGGGTTCAGGGCGCACCACGCAAAAGCTGCCCGAAACGCCCAGGTTCGTCATATCCTTAAAGACAACGTTTATCGTTAAGGTTTTCCATTCCGCCGCGAGCAGGGCCTTCAGGGGCACCTTGGCCTCAAAGCGGCCCTCCCCCGCCTTTACCGCGGAAACCTTGCCGCTTTCGCCGCTGGAAAGGCTCCACTCGACCGCGGTCACGGGAATCGGGGACTCAATGCCCACCGCCGCGGCCCCGTCGATCTGCTCGGCCTTCGGGGCGCCGGGTCCGGCAAGGGTAACGGTCATGCCGTTGGCGAAGGGCTCCTCCGAGGGAAGTATCCGCTCCAGGGCGACCGTCGCGGTCCCCGTGGAGGCGGGAACCTTGCCCGAGGCCGGAATGGTCACCTCCGCGGAGGCCCGAAGGGTATCGTCGCTCCAGGCGGGGCTCTCGTCCCGCGGAATGGAGAGGTTGGTCACGTAAAAGACGTAGGACTCGGCGCTGGACTGGCCGAAGAGGTCAACGGCGGTTACCTCGAGGCGGGCAACGCCGTAGGGGAAGCTTGCCGTCACGGGCACGACGAGAACGCGCTCCCGTTCGCCGGCCTTGATCTTCACCGGAACGCTTTCGCCCCCGTTGAGGCTCCAGGAAAGGGAAGCGAGCCCCGAGGGGGAAGAAACCCTCGCGGAAACGGAAAAGCCCGCCTCCGGGGAAAGTTCCCGGGCGGGATCGTCGATTTCGTCGAAGGCTATTTCAGGCGGCGCGCCGGTCACGGTAAAGGAAACCGAGGCAGGGGGCCCCGCGGTTCCGAAAACGTCCACGGGCCACACCGTCGCCGTATGCCTCCCCGGCGCGAGGGGCGTCCCCGCCCCGAAGGAATCCGCCCCCAGCCGTATGCCGAAGGCCCCCGCCGAGTCGTGGGAGACAGCCTCGCCCTTATCCACGGAGACCCGGACCGCGGCGATCCCGTCGTCGTCCCGGGCCAGCCCCGAGAGCCAGACGGAAGCCGCGAAGGAGTCATCCTGGGCGGGGGTATCGATCGATACCGTCGGCAGGTCCGCGTTCCGGTCTACCGGAATCTTGCGGGAAAGGGTCGTCACGTTTCCGGCGATGTCCGTGGCGGAGATAAAGACCTCCGCCTGCTTGAGGTTTTGGCCGGTAAGGTCGAATTCATGTATCCAGTAGGGGTTGCCCTTAACGAGATCGAAGGAGCCCTCCTCCTTGCCCAGGCGCCAGGAGAGGGCCGCGATGCCGATGGTATCCGTGGCGGTGCCGCTCACGGAGAATTTCCCGTTTACCGCCGTTCCCGCCGCGGGCGAAATGAAGGTGACCGCGGGCTTGGTGTTGTCCGCGAAGTAAAGGAAGGTATAGAGCCCCTCCGAGCCCTGGCCGTCTTCCGCCTTGAACCAGCATACCGAGGGGCCGTCGGGGCTCTTCCTCGTGTCCAGGGGAAGGGAGAACCGCCACACCCCGGCCTTTTTGTCCTGCTTGAGGCTCAGGGCCGCGAAGGTCTTTCCCCCGTCCAGGGAGTAGGAAAGCCGCTTGATGCCGTTGCCGTCGAAAACTATGCCCGAAAGGTTCACCTTGCCCGAAACGAGGGCGCCCATGGCGGGCTGCTCCATCTTGGTTTCCGGCTGCTTGCGGTCCAGGTTCCACATAACCGTGAAGGGCTCGCCCCGGAGCCCGTTGACGTCCACCCCGAAGGCGGAGATTATATGCACCCCTTCCTCGAGGGAGGTAGTATCGAGATAGTAGGACCAGAAATCGGTACCCTCGGCCCGCACGGGCTCGCCCCCGTCAAAGGAGAGCTCCACGTGGTCCACCCCGTCGTCGTCGATGCAGGTACCCACCACGTTGAGGTTGCCCGGCACCCTCATGTCGTCCAGGGGATTCGTCACCCGGGCGATGGGCAGGTCCGACTCGGGGTCTACGTACAGGTTATAGGGACCCGCCAGGGCCTGGTTGCCCGCGAGGTCCGTGGCGGTCACGAGAATGTTGTACTTTCCCGGCTTAGCGCCGGAGATATCCACCGTTTCGAGCCAGCTGTCCAAAGAAGACGCCTCCGTCTCAAGGGCGTCTCCCCCTCCCATGGCGTTAAGGGAAAGGGGCAGGAGGAACAAAATCGCTGTGGCCGTACTCAAACGGCGAAGAATGTAATTCCGCAAGGGCTTCTTCTCCAATATCTCTAATATATACATTATATCACGCATCGTTCACCGGCGCAAATCGCCAAAACCGCTGTATTTATAGAGACTATTGAAAATTTTACATTCTCGGTTCCCTTATCGGCATATATAAAGGCGACTTTATACCCCTTGCGGGGCAGCTAAAAAAGGGAGAAAATGAGGCCATGAAAGCCGTCACCATTATTACCGGCGCCAGTTCGGGCCTGGGCAGGGAATTCGCCCTTCAGCTTGCCCGGCGCGCCGCCTCTAACCCGCCTCCAGCCGGCCAAACGAGGGAAATCTGGCTCCTGGCCAGAAGAAAAGAGCTCCTGGAAGGCCTGGAAGGCGAAATCCGCGCCATTCCCGGGGCCCCCGAGCCCCGAAGCTTCCCCTCAAACCTCTCCGGCAAGGAAGGGCTCGCGGCTTTCACGGGAATCCTCGCGTCCGAGAACTCTTCCGCCGGGGAAGGCCTCCGAATTGAGACCCTCGTCAACAACGCGGGCTTCGGCACCTACGGACCCTTCGCGGACACGGACCTTGCCCGGCAGCTCGACATGATCGACCTCAACGTGTACGCCCTCACGGGAATCTGCCACGCCGCCCTGCCCTTCCTCGGCAAGGGCTCCCGGATTATCAACGTCGCGAGCCTCGCCTCTTTCGCCCCCCTGGGGAACTTCGCCGTCTACGGGGCCACCAAGGCCTACGTCTTGAGCTTCTCCCTCGCCCTCGCAGCGGAACTCGCGGACTCCGGGGTCTTCGTCTCCGCCCTCTGCCCGGGGCCGGTGGACACGGAATTCGCCGCCGTCGCCTCCAACGGCGCCCGAAAAAAGGTAGTCGACGGCAAGAGCCCCCGGGCGGTAGTCGCCCATTGCCTTCGCCAGGCCGACCGGGGCAGGCGAATCGCCCTCATGGCGCCCAAATGGAAAATCAAAGCCTTCCTGAGCCGCTTCGTGGGCCGCTACGCCTTCGCCCGGCACACCTACCTTCACGAAAAACGCCCCTCCGCGCCCCTGCAAGGCTGAAGGAGCAAGGGGGTTCTACGGGCGTGTCCTGGGCCGGCTCAAGCCGGTCCAGGCCGGGCTTTCCGCTCCGGTCCGAAACCGCCTCCCGGCGGTTCCGCCCCCCGCTACAATCCCTCACGCGGCCCCCTTCCCCGAGGTTGCCTCCCTTGCAGGAAACCGGTTTCTCGGCTATCCTATCCCCGGAGGAACCCATGACCTTAACAGCGGACCTTCTTCGCTCTTCCGTAGCAAACAGGGGAAACGTCGACAGGCTTTCCCGCTTTCTCACCCGCGCCGCCCGGGGCGAAAGCCTTACCCTGGCTTGTATCGGGGGCTCCATAACCCAAGGCTTTAGCGCCTCCAGCCCCGAGAAAAGCTGGGTAAGCCTGACGGGAGCGTGGTTTACCCGCCGCTTTCCCCTGTCCCGATTCACCCTCATCAACGCGGGAATCGGGGCCACCACCTCTCTCGTGGGGGTACACCGCCTGGAAGAAGACGTTCTCTCCCGAGGCCCCGACCTCCTGGCGGTGGACTTCGCGGTAAACGATCCTGCGGAAACCCGTTTTGCCGAGGCCTTCGAAAGCCTCTTGAGAGAAACCCTGAGCGCCTCGCCGGACACCGCCGTAATCGCCCTTTTCATGGCCCGCCGGGAGGGAATGAGCGCCCGGGAGCTTCAGCTTCGCGCCTGCGAGCGCCTCGGCGTGAGCGCCCTCGGCTTTGACTCGGCCCTGGAGGCGCTCCTCCGTTCGGGACAGGCCCGCTGGGAAGACCTGGAAGCGGACGAGGTGCATCCCAACGAC
>QKDA01000024.1 GCA_003246765.1 Spirochaetales bacterium
CCCGCCTCTTCCAGGGTATCCTTAAAGTAGAGGTAGTCGTCATACTTAAGGCCCATGCCCCCGAGGACGATCACGTCGACCTCCGCCTGCATGGCGATACGGGCGAGGAGCTCGTTGTAGGGCTCCCCGGAGCTGGAGAAGATCGGCAGCTTCTGGGACACCACGAGGGTATTGAACACGTCGATCATCGGGATACCCGTGCGGATCATGCGCTTGGCGATAATTCGCTTGGAGGGATTCACCGAGGGGCCGCCGATGGGCACGAGATTGTCCTTGAGGGCCGGGCCTGAATCACGGGGATCCCCGGAACCGTTGAAAATACGTCCCAGAAGGTTCTCGGAAAAGCTGACACGCATCTCGTTTCCGAGGAAACGGATCTTGTCTCCCGTGGAAACGCCGCGGCCGCCCGCGAAAACCTGGAGGGACACGAGCTCCCCCGAAAGCTTGTTGACTTCCGCGAGGGAGGTACCGAAGGCTGTCTCGATTTCCGCGAGCTCCCCGTACTTTACTCCGTCGGCCTTTACCGTGATGACCGATCCGTTGATCGACTCGATCTTGCTGTACACCTTTTTCATGTCACACCGCCTTCCCGTCCGCGGTTACGCGGTCCATGAGTTTTTCCGCCTCCGGGGCGAGGGCCTCGGCCTTTTCTTCCATGGCGGCCCGGATCTCCGCTTCCATCTTCATGAAGGTCTCCGATTTCCATACCGCCGAGTTGCAGTCGATGAACTTCATCCTGGTTCCGTTGAACCAGGAACGGGCCTCGTCCTTCGCCTCAAAGGCGAACTGGGTTCCCAGAATCTCGATGATGAGACGGAACATGTGTTTCTGCCGTTCGGTGCTAACCGAGGCGTCCACTTCGTCGAAGGAGTTCTGCTGGAGGTACACCGCGTCGAGGAAATCGCCCTTGAGGTATACGATAAAGTCTTCGAGGCTGGTTCCTTCCTCTCCGACGACCTTCATCATCTGCTCCACTTCCGTTCCCCGGCGGAGGAATTTCCTCGCGTAGGCCACTGCGGACGCGTCGATGACCGAGGCGTACTTGGACCAGGAGTCCAGGGGATGGATGGCGGGATACTTTCTCGCGTCCGATCGTTCGCGGGAAAGCCCGTGGAAGGCGCCGACGACCTTCAGGGTAGCCTGGGTAACGGGCTCCTCGAAGTTTCCGCCCGCGGGAGAAACCGTGCCGCCGATGGTGACGGATCCCACGGAACCGTCCCGAAGCCTTACGATGCCCGCCCGCTCGTAGAAGGCGGCGATATAGGACTCGAGATAGGCAGGGAAGGCTTCCTCCCCGGGGATCTCCTCGAGGCGGCCCGACATTTCCCGGAGGGCCTGGGCCCAGCGGCTGGTGGAATCCGCGAGAAGAAGCACGTCCAGGCCCATCTGGCGGTAGTATTCCGCCAGGGTAACGCCGGTGTACACCGAAGCCTCGCGCGCCGCCACGGGCATGGAGGAGGTATTGCAGATGATGATGGTCCGCTCCATAAGGGAGCGTCCCGTGCGGGGATCCGTGAGTTCGGGGAACTCCTTGAGGGTTTCCACGACCTCGCCGGCCCGCTCGCCGCAAGCGGCGATGATTACGATGTCAACCTCGGCGTTTCGGCTGGTGGAGTGCTGGAGCACGGTCTTGCCCGCGCCGAAGGGGCCCGGAATGCAGTAGGTTCCGCCCTTGGCCACGGGGAAGAAGGTATCTATGGATCGCACCTTGGTGGTGAGGGTTTCCGTAGGCTTCATGCGCTCCGCGTAGCAGTCAATGGCGCGCTTCACGGGCCACTTAAAGCTCATGGTCACGGGTATGCGGTTCCCCTTGGTATCCTCGAGCTCCGCCACGGTGTCCGTAAGGGCATAGGTTCCCGCAGGCTTCACGGATTTTACCGTGTAGGTTTCGAGTAGATTGAAGGGGACCATGATCCGGTGAGAGAAGCTCCCCTCAGGAACGGTACCAAGGGTGTCCGCCCGGACAACCTTGTCGCCGGCCTTGGCCTGGGGGGTGAATTCCCAAGTTTTTGCCTTGGGCAGGGGGTCGAGATACAAGCCCCTCTCCAGGAAGTAACCCGCCTTTTCCGCTAGGTCCGGCAGGGGATTCTGAAGTCCGTCGTATACCTGCCCGAGAAGTCCCGGCCCTAGCTCAACGGAAAGAAGGTCGCCCGTAAATTCGAGAACGTCGCCGATCTCGATGCCCTTGGTTATCTCAAAGACCTGAAGCTGGGCGACATCCCCGCGGATGCGGATTACCTCGCTCTTCAGCTTTCTGTCCCCGACTTGGACGTAGCCCACCTCGTTCAGCGCGACGATCCCGTCGAACTTAACAGAGATCATGTTGCCGTTGACAGCGACTACAGTGCCTTTTGTATCCGTCATGCTATTCTCCAAGAATCTGGTTGTAAATGGTGGTATATGCGGCACTGCCCGCTTCGGCGTCAAAGCGCGCCTCGCGTTCGTGCAGAAGCAGCATAAGGGCGTAAGCGAAAACCGCCTCGGAATCGAAACTGTGGGTTCCGAGGAGCTCGGAAACGTAGGCGTACCGCGCGCGGTCCAGATAGCGCTCCGCCTCCAGGGGATCTTCGAAGGCCACCGCCGTACGGGCCGTTTGGGCCGTGTCCGCCGCCTCGTTGATAAGGGCGTCTTCCAGTCCGCTCACGGTGATTTCCCGCTTCAGTTTCGCGGCTCGGGCCCGTTCCAGGGAGAGCCGGAGGGCCCGTTCCCTGAGAAACCAGCGGTCCACGAAGGAAGAACCGGTACTTTCGGGAACCCTCGGGGGCTCCAGCGAAAGCTTGTCCAGGGTTTCCCGGTCCCGGCGCGTGAGAAAAGCCTTGGCGGTTTCCTTAAAGGCCTCGTAGGTGATGGGTACCGGGGCGCCGCTCACGATGCCCGGCAGCTGGGCCATCAGGTAATAATAGGCCGCCACGGATCAGAGCTCCTTCGCGGCTTCCCGCATAACCGAGGCTACCCGAGGATTAAGATAGGCCGCAAAGAGGTCCGCCACTGCCTCGGCGGAAAAGTCATAATAGGCGGCGCCGTCCTTGGTACCGATACGGAAACCGCCCGACACCCCGGAATCGCTGCGAATCTCAAGGCCCTTGGCGATTTCCGCCTTCAGGGCGCCCGTGAGGGAATCCTCAAGTTTCTTGGCGTGCTGGGGTGAAAGAATGACCGCAAGGTCGTTCGAGCCCGAGGCGGCCGCCCAGCCCTTTACCGCGGCGGGAACCACATCCTTGAGAGCCCCGGCGTCGTAAGCCGCGGCGGTGCCCGAACGGATCAGGGCGTCGAGTTCCGCCTGAATTCCCTCCCTAAAGGAAATGAGAAGGTTGCGTCCGGCCTGGCGGATCGCGGAAACGGCCGCCTGTTCCAGGCGTTTCGACTCGACCTCGGCCTTCTTCACTATGTCGTCGGCTTCCTTTTTGGCCGCAGCCTGTATTTCGGCGGCCTTGGCCTCCGCCTTGGCCACGATCTCGGCGGCCTTAGCCTCCGCAGCCTCAACGCCGTCCTTCTTGATCTTGTTGACCAGTTCCTGCAATTGAACGTCCATACGCACCTCTTTGTTCAAAAAAAATTAGTCAGTTCTGCGATGTTCAAGACTCAAAGTCAAAATGCCAAATCGTCTGTTCCGAATACCGATCGCCCGGGAGCAGTATTGACGAGGGAAAATCCGCCTGGTTGGGCGCATCGGGGAATTCCTGGGTTTCAAGGCAAAAACCGGAATGCTTTCCGTAAGAGACCCCCAGCTTGCCCAAGGTACCGTTCAGGAAATTTCCCGAGTAGAACTGCACTCCCGGCTGGGTAGACCATACCGAAAGGCGGCGTCCCGTTTGCGGATCCCGAACCTCCGCCACCGGCGAAGGGCCCTCCCCCGAGCGGTTAATCTCCCAGTTGTGGTCAAAGCCGCCGGGCACCTTCTCCATATCCCTTCCAATGGCCTTGGGCGCGCGGAAATCGAAGGGCGTACCCGCCACGTCGAGAAGTCCCCCCGAGGGTATTGCCTTGGAATCCACGGGAACGTACCGATCCGCGAAAAGCTGAAGCTCATGATCGAGGATATGGGGCGAGAAAGTCCCTCCCAGGTTAAAGTAGGTATGGTTTGTCAGGCTTATGGGCGTAGCCTCGTCGGTTTTTGCCATATAGCGGATGATGATGTCGTTTTCCGAGGTCAGGCTGTAGGTTACGCGAAGGTCCACGGTGCCGGGGAAACCCTGCTCACCCGAGGGACTGGTTCTCCGGAAGGTAATCCCCGCCTCCCGGGTATTTTTAAATGGTTCCGCGTCCCACAGCATTTTATGATAGCCGTTTCTTCCGGAGTGCAGGCAGTTTGGCCCGTCATTGGCCTCAAGCTGAAGAGTCTTACCCCCCAGCATAAATTTAGCTCCGGCGATACGGTTCGCGTAACGCCCTAC
The DNA here is from genome assembly GCA_003246765.1 of Spirochaetales bacterium. Lineage (GTDB taxonomy): Bacteria > Spirochaetota > Spirochaetia > Treponematales > Treponemataceae > Teretinema. The sequence goes on from QKDA01000024.1 coordinate 4,395, forward strand.
GAGGCAGCCGAAATAGGGATCATTCCTTATGTAGCCGTCCAGGGTAGAAAAACCCAGAACCACGTCGTCGAGGGTGCCTATGCGGTTGGGAAGAAGGACGCTGGTAATGATGCAGCCGAAATTGGTCGCCGAAAAGGACATGTTCCCGTTCGATACGGTATAGAGATCAGCCCGCTGCCCCGTGGCAAGGGTTCCAAACCTGCGCCTTTTAATTTTCACCCCGTACTCCTGGAATTTGTGATGACTACAGTTTACTTGAGCCCTATCCTCTTTGCAAGGGACTTTCTTGCCAAACCATGGTTTTCGCGGGTATAGTTTGCGAAGAAGGAGTTTCATGGCAAATTTCTACGACCGCCTCGGCGACATACTCAAGGACCGGCTGGACTCCGACGAAGACCCCTTCGACGCATGGGATCCCCAGGGGGGAAAGACCCGAACCGCCGGTGGCTTCAGGGAACGAAAACCCCCGCCGAAAAAGGACGACGGGGACGGCAGGGTTCCGGTTCCCCAGGAGCTCATACCGGATTTCCTCGCGCTGGGTCTTCAACCCGGGGTGTCCCTGGCCGCGTGCAAGGCCGCCTGGAAGCGTCTTCTTCACCGGCATCACCCGGACCGTCACGCCGGGGATCCGAAGGGCCTCGAAGCGGCTACCGCGGCCTCTATTAAGCTTACCGAGTCCTGGAGACGCATTTCCCGCTGGTTTCAGACCGGCTCGACGGACTGAGAACCCTCATCCTCCGCGTCCGAAACCGGATCCCGGTCTAGGCCGTACTCGTCTAGCTTTCGGTGCAGGGTTTTCCGTCCGATTCCCAATACCTCCGCGGCCCGGCTCTTGTTGCCGTTTTGAGCGCTTAAGGTTTGGAGGATGATCTCTTTTTCAGCTTCCGCCATGGTTGTTCCCAGAGGTATTCGAATCGAGGAGGCGTCGCTCCCCGAACGAATCGACGGAGGAAGGTCATCCAGGGTAATGACCGTTCCCGAGGTCATGACCACCGCGCTTTCGACGCAATTGCGAAGCTGCCGAACGTTTCCGGGCCAATCGTAGGAGTAAAGTACCGAGCGGGCCTTGGGCTCGATGCCTTCGATCTTTTTCCCGTTTTCCTCGGCGAATTCCTTGATGAACGAGGTTATCATGAGGGGAATGTCGTCCTTTCGTTCCCTCAAGGGGGGCACGTGGATACGTACCACGTTGAGGCGGTAAAAAAGGTCCTCCCGAAAGCGCCCCGCGGCAATTTCCTTTTCCAGGTCGCGGTTGGTGGCGGTAACTACCCGGACGTCCACTTCGACGGTTTCCTCGCCGCCGACCCGTTCGAACTGCTTCTCCTGAAGCACCCTCAGGATCTTTATCTGTACCTGCTGGTTTATCTCCCCGATCTCGTCGAGAAAGATCGTACCGGAATTCGCGAGCTCAAAGCGGCCCCGTTTTCGGCTCACGGCCCCCGTGAAGGAGCCCTTTTCGTGACCGAAGAGCTCGCTTTCCAGGATAGATTCGGCCAGGGCCGCGCAATGTACCTTAATGAAGGGATTTTCGTTTCTCGGGGACAGATTGTGAAGGGCGTTGGCTATAAGCTCCTTTCCGACCCCGCTTTCCCCGGTAATGAGCACCGACGCCTTCGTCGGGGCAACCCGGCGCACGACCTCAAACACCTTCAGCATCGCCGGGCTCTTGCCAATGATATGCTCAAAGGATTTCCGGCTTTCCATTTCCCGTTCCAGTTCACGGTGCTGGAGCACCAGCTCCCGGTTCTGGAGCGCCCGTTTCACGAGGAGGGAAAGCCTGTCCAGATTAAGGGGCTTTGTGAGAAAGTCGTAGGCGCCGGACCGCATGGCCTCCACGGCGTTTTCGACGGTGCCGTGCCCCGTAAGCACGATGACGGGAATTCCCGGCGATTCGGTGGTCACCCGGCGGAGAACCTCCTCGCCGGAAACCCCGGGCATGCGCAAGTCCGTAATAACCAAGTCGATATCCGAGTGAAGGGCGATTTCGAGACCCTCGGCACCGTCGGCGGCGAGAAGGACCTCGTAACCGTCCAACTCGAGGGCGGCCTGAAGGCCGGTTCGGATGTTTTTCTCGTCGTCAATGACCAGGATCGTGAATTTCATGAGTCTTCCTCGTAGGTTATCATTCTCTGGGCCCGGCGCAGTATCGGGAGCTTGACGGTGAAGGAGGTTCCGCTTCCGATCTCGGACTGCACCCGGATATCGCCGCCGTGCTCCTTAACTACCTTGTAAGCCATGGTAAGCCCCAGGCCGGTACCGTCGATCTTGGTGGTAAAATAGGGCTCGAAGATTTTTGGGAGCACGTCCGCGGGAATGCCCGGGCCGTTATCGCTCACGCTAAGGGAGGCGAAATCGTCGGCCCGCCTGGTTTTCAGCACGATGGAGCCTCCCCCGCTCAGGGCCGCCATGGCATTCTTGATAAGATTGATGAAGAGCTGCCTCAGGAGCCGCTCGTCGCCCCAAATCTTTGGGAGCTGCCGGTCCAGGTCGCAGGAGATGTCTATCTCCGAACGCTCGCACTCTTCCTTAAAAAAGGCGGCCAGGGAGCCGAACAGCTCGTTGGGGTCAAGGGGTTCCGGCTCCAGGCGGACCGGGCGCACCGCGAAAAGGAAGTCCACCACGATGCGGTTGAGGCGGTCGATTTCCTCGTCGATGACCCCAAGGTACTTGAGCGCCGGATCCTCGTTCTCGATGCCCCGGGCAATGGTCGCCTTGCGAAGGAGCTGAACGTAGATGCTTATGGATCCAAGGGGGTTCTTGATCTCGTGGGCCACCGTGGCCGCGAGGTTGGTAAGGCTCGCGAGGCTTTCAAGCCGGCGGTTCCTTACCTCCTCGCCCTTTTTTTCGGTGATGTCCTCGATGGTAATGATCGTTCCGCGAACCTGCTTGCTTCTCACCAGGGGCATGACGCTGATGCTCAGGAACCGGGATCCGGTAAATTCGTCCAGGGAAAATTCCCGGGCGGTCACGGTTTCCTCGTTCTCGATCGTCTCCTGCACGAACTCCGCGATGTCCCTATCCTTGATGCAGGCCCACACGGGACGGTCCTGGACATCGTGGTACTCGAAGGGCAGTATCCTGGTGGCGGCCTTGTTGTTCTGGACCAGGATATGGAAGGGGTCGCAGACGAGGACCCCGGTACCCAGGGAATCGAGCACCGCGTCAAGAAGCTCATACTCCTCCGTCACCAGGGAAAGCAGGCTCTGAACCTGGTCCGCGTTCATCTTTGAGGTCTTTTGAAGCGCCCGCCGGATAAACTCTCTCATAGCCCCGTTCTCCGGCTCAACAGGCGTCGCGCATCTCGAGCGCCAGGCTCTCGAGGGCCGAGGCGGGCCCGAGGTTGTAAACGTCCACCGAATCGAGGGCTTTCCTTATGGACGCAGTCCATGCCGCGTATGTCCCGATCTCGCCTGAGTCGGCCCCGAGGGTTGTAAGGGACCTTCGCATGAAGTCCGTCAGGGACGAGAGAAAAAGATGCCACAGTATGCCGGGCCTGCAGCGATTAAGCCTTCCGATGATGAGGGCGGGATTCGCGCTCCTGCGTTCGTCCGGCGATACGCCGGTTAAGGCACGATCCACCGCGGCCCGCATGGAAGGGAGGGGCCTTCGGCCCGCATCCAGCGCAAGATTCAGGGTCATGTCCAGAAAAAGCGCCGCCGTTTGGGCGATGGTCTCGGGAGGAACGGGCAAAAACCGGTAAAAAAAGGAAGGGAGATTTTCGACCCCCTCCGGGTTTTGCCTGAACACCCTGGATACCACCTCGGAAACAGCCTTGGAATCCCGTTCCACGAAGGCGTAGGTGCGCACCCTTGAGAGGATGGTGGGCATGATGGCCCCCCTTCGGGAGGTAGTCAGCACGAACACGACGCTGGCGGGGGGTTCTTCAAGAATTTTCAGGAAGGCGTTCCTGGAGGATTCCAGCATCCGGTCAGCCTGTTCCACCACTAAAACCTTGGTTTTACCCGACGGCGAGAGCCTGGCCCAAGAGGCGGCATTTCTAACCTGCGATACGGGGACGCTGTCCCAAAGGCATTCGCTTTCCAGTTTTTCGGCGGTAGCGACGGCGGATTCTACCGTCTTTTTCAAGGCTTCCAGGTCCTCGTTCATGGAGCGGGCAGGGCTCAGCTCCTCCAGGTACTCTTCTATGTCCGCCAGGTATCCCGCTGCCTTTGCGAATTTCGAGTCCTCCCGGTCGTTCAGGGCCTGCGAAAACCGAAGGGTCAGTTTTCGCAGGGACCGAACGAAGAGATACCGCGTGGCCTGCGTCCTATTGGCGAGAAAAGCCGCTTGCGCGGCCCGAATCTCCAGGACGCAGTCCTTTGGCCCCACGATTAAAAGGTCCGGGTGGGCCAGTTCCTTGTGTCTTCGGCAGGAAGGACAGTCGCAGGTCCACTCACCCGCCTTCAGGCACGAAAGAACGCGCGCGAGTTCCAGGGCGGCAGTGAGCTTACCCGATGCGGAAGGACCCGAAAAAAGGATTGAGGGCGGAAGCCGCCGGGAGGCGATATCGTCAATCAGGAGGTTTCCCGCGCTCTGGGCTATGAGGTTTTCAAACAAGGCTCTCTCCTTTTTCTTACAAGCTTATCCGGGGACCCGCGGGCACTATGACCGGCAGCGTTTGCAGGCTCCTTACCAACAGGGGATCGAAAAGCCTCGCGAAGACGCTGCGGTCCAGCAATGGCGACGCATCGAACCAATACTGAAGCCTGAGGGCCGCGATCAGGGCCATGGCAAGGAAAAGCCCCTCCCCGAGACCAAGGAAAAAACCCAGGGCCCGATCAAGGTTTGAAAGGGATTCACCCTCGAACGCGGAGCCCACGATGCCCTGGGCGATCTTGAAGCAAAGATACACAAGAAGGAAAATGACGAGAAAGGCAACCACCCCGGTCAGGACTTCCTCCCCGGTGAGGGGAGCGAGCAGATCGGCCAGGGGGCGGTGAAAAAGCACCGCGAGAATCACCCCCGCAATGACCGCCGCCTTGGAGAAAAACTCGGCGATAAAACCCGAAAGGGTTACCCGAAGGGCCATGAAGACGATCAGAATAAATAGGGCCAGGTCGATGGGGGATAGGGTCACCGGGCTCCCCCGCCGGAAGGATTAATGATCTCCCGGAGAGAACGGGCGATGACGGAAGCGGGAGGGGCGCCGGATAGGGAAAGCGCGTTGCAGCCCATGTCGGAGCGCAGTATTTCCGAGGCCCCTATGCGTTCCGCCGCCGAGGCCAGGTTCTCCGCGGTGGCGTCTGCTCCCGTGAGCATGACTGCCGCCCCCCGCTGGACGAAGAAACGGGCATTGTCCACCTGATCGCCCCGGGTCCCGGAACCCTCCAGGGGAATGAGGATCATGGGCTTTCCTAGGGCTGCGCATTCCCACACCGTATTAGCCCCAGAGCGGGCGACTACCAGGGAGGACGCCGCAAGCACGTCGGCCATCTCATCCTTGATGAAGGGAAAGGGCTTGTAGTTCATCCTTCCCGCCCCTTCCATCGACCTGGACAGTTCCTCGAAATGGGCAGCTCCCGTTTGGTGAACCACGACAAAACGCGAGCAGAGGCGGTCCAGGCATTGGGCGATCAAATCGTTAACCTGCTTGGCGCCAAGGCTCCCGCCCTGCACGAAAAGAATGGGGAGGGAATCTTCCGGCAGCCCGAGAAACGCCCTTCCCTTCCGGGGGGAAGCATTATAGAATCCGGAACGAACGGGATTTCCCGTGACGAAGGCTTTCTTTTTTTGGTCCGGACCAAGATACCCGATCGTTTCGTCGAAGGAAACGAAAATCGCCTGGGCTACCCTTGAATTGAGACGGGTCGCAAGACCCGGCGTAACGTCGCACTCGTGGGTCACCACGGGTATCTTAAGGAACTTTGCGGCGAAGCAAGGGGGTACGCTCACGAACCCTCCCTTGGAAAACAGTAGCGAGGGTCTTTCCTTGCGAAGGATCCCGTAGGCCGCGAAAAAACCCGCGACGATGCGAAAGAGATCCGCGATGTTTTGCAGGCTGAAGTAGCGGCGCAGCTTTCCCGAGGGGATTCCCCGAAATTCGATGCCGTGACCCTCCACGAGACTGCGGTCCAATCCCCGGGACGAGCCGATCCAGAGAATGCGCGTGTCAGGGTCCTTGCGCAGCTCGTCGGCGACGGCGAGACCCGGGAAGATGTGTCCCCCCGTGCCGCCTCCGGCAAAAACGATGGTTGTCATGAAGCCCAGTGTATCATGGAGCGGTTTTGTTGAAAAGCGCCAGCAGTTCCTGGTTCTTGAAGAGTTTCGCGTAGCTTACTGCGGACATGCCCAGATTGTCCGTCAGCTCCGGATCGGATCCCTGGCCAACCAGCAGCGAGCACAGGGGCACGTCCCCCCGTCCCGCGCACAGGATAAGGGCAGTCTGGCCGTCTTTGCTTCTGAGGTCCGTCCGGGCGCCCCGGGAAAGGAGAAGGGAGGCCATTACCTGGTCCCCCTTTTGGGCGGCGTCCATGAGAGGCGAATACCCCCTGTCCCCTGACAGGCGGTCTACCTCGGCCCCCGCGTCCAGAAGTACCCGGGCAACCTCCGGATATTGAGACCGTACGGCAATAGTGAGCAGGGGGTTTCCCTTGGCGTCGGTCATATTCGGGTCAAAACCGGCCTGAATGAAGAGGCCTACGTTTTCTGCCTCGCCGGTGGCGACAATGGTGGCGAAATTCTCCGGGAACGGGGAGATACCCCTTGCCAGCAGACGCTCGCGGGCGATCCGCTTGGCGTCTTCCGCCTTAAAGCGCTCATGTTCAGCGGCCAGAAAACTTTCAAACTGGTCGATAGAAAGCCGCATCCCGAGATGTATGCAGTTTTCCGGCAGCGACTTCAAGGGCGAGAATTCCACGAGAATCACCTTGATTTCCCTTCCCAGGGCATAGCCGGCGAAAAAAGAAAAGGCCGCCAGGTCCTCGGAGGTGCCGTCGTAGAGGTATACCATGTGGGTTATGTCGTCGAATGCCGTCAGGGGACTGGAAAAGACGGAACGGTCAAAGGCTTCCTCCAGGCGCACTACGCGCATGACGCAGCCCTGAAGGAGCACGGCGGATTCCACGGCCTTGAGGAAATTCTTGTTCTGTACGTCGTGAAGCACCAGAATATTCACAGTTTTATTTTCGACAGCCCGAGATGAAATGTAAACCGGCTTTAGATAAAAAAAAGGGAGAATGACCTGGGTCATTCTCCCCTATTTTGGTGCCGTCGGACAGAATCGAACTGTCGACACATGGATTTTCAGTCCATTGCTCTACCAACTGAGCTACAACGGCCCGGTGAGAAATATATATCCGATATGAAAAAAATAGTCAAGGGAGGCCAAAAAAGATTTTGAGCCCCGCAGTTGATTTATCGGTAGCCCGAGAGTATAGTTATCGGCGGAGGTATTCCAATGAAGAAATTGCTTATCACCGCGGCCGCCGCCCTAGCGATGACCGCCCTTGCGTCTGCCCAGGTAACTCCTGCTGCCTTTACGGATTCTCTCGACGATTTCCTTGGGGAGATCAATTCCGCGCTTCCGGACAATGCCGTCATAGGCGGTACCTGGTCCGACGCCTACATCGGACAGATTATCGGCATTCCGCCCCATTTCGGGGTGGGCGTCGCTGCCGGGGTTACCCGCTTTCCCATTGAAGGCTTTAAGAAAGCCATGGAGATGACCAACACGGATCTTCCAGTTGATACCCTGATCCTTCCCAACTTTGGGGCCGAGATCAGGATCGGCGGATTTCTCATGCCCTTCGACGTGGGTCTCCGCGGAATGGTAATGCCCGACACGGAGCTTGGCGGGGTGACCGTAGGCTATCAGCATGTAGGGGTAGACGTCCGCTATGCCGTGCTTAAGGGCAACCTCGTAATGCCCTCGGTGAGCGTAGGGGCGGGTTTCTACCACACCAACGGCTCCCTGGTCTTCCCCCTCACCGCGGGCGACCTTTTAGGATCAGCCATCAGCGAATCAGCCCCGCCTGCAATTACTGGTCAGAAAGTTGATCTCGGCCTTGATTTCGGCACCAACGTGTTCGAGCTGAAGGCCCAGGTCTCCAAGGGTCTCGTCATCATTACCCCTTACGCGGGGGTGGGCGTGTCCATGGCAATGTCGGAATCGACCTACAAGCTTTCCGACGCGAGCACGGATTACCTTAAGAGCACCGTATCCGAGACCGTGTACGGCGCCCGGGTTTACGGGGGTTTTTCCTTCAACATCCTGGTACTCAAGCTCGACCTCACCGGTTCTTACAACGTGCTGAGCCAGAACTGGGGCGTGAACTTCGGTACCCGCATCCAGCTGTAACAGGGAAGAATCCGGCTTAGTATCCGGAAAAGAAAAGGGCAGCTCGGATAGTATCCGGCTGCCCTTTTTTTTTATTCCCCCGCAACTTACTCTCGCGCGATCAAATCAATGCCGGTACGATCAGGGTGAAGTCGAAAAACCCCTCAGCCAAGGCGGCGCGCACGGCATAATACCCGCGGCTCACCCGTTCCCTGAACTCGCAGGAGGGTACGTTAATCTCTTTGATGCAGATAACGTCGGAACACACCAATATACCCTCGCCATAAGCCTTGGAAAGGCGAAGAAGCTTCATTTCGTAGCCCCCCGCGGAGATTCCCAGTACTTGAAAGGCCGGTACGCCGCAAATTCTTCCGTCGAGCTCGAAGATTAAAAAGGGAATTGTGCCCTCCGCGTCCCTGGGAAGCTTTCTCGGGGGCCCCGCATGATCCAGGGAAGCGTCGTATTCCGCCAGGAGGGCGCGGTATTCCAGGAGCAGGGACAGCAGTATCCGCCTGGAATCGTTCACGGTTTGGGCCGCCCGGGCATTCGGAATGCCGTGGGAACTCACCTCGCGCACCGCGCCCGATGCGAGATATGCCTCGGCGGTGGAACCGGATATCTCCTCCACGATCGCCCGGGGAGCCGCCTTGCGTAAGATTCGAGAAAAAAGCAGGGGTTTCGCGGGAGAGGAACAGATTACCGAAAGGTAGTCGAGATTCTCGTCGGTTTTTATGACAGCGTCGATGACGGTAGTTTTTGACTCAATAAAGCCGAGGAGCACCTTCATGCGCATGACGCCGAAGCGGGGAGTCAAGAACCCTCCCCGGTCGGCGTAGAGCCTGACGTGGTAGAGGCTTTCTCCCCGATTCGCGCAGTGCCTGAGCACGGGAAAGTTGTCTGTCCTGTAGCACTTGTGAGTCGATACCATCTTTTAGAGTATCGACGCTATGGCTAGAGACTTGAACGATTCATGTCGATTATCAGCTCCACCTCGCCGAGGGAGACCGCCAGGGAAGCAGCGATCATTTCCGCCGATATTCCCTTACGGGCCATGTCCAATACCCTTTCGTTCAAGGGTATAGAGGGCGTTATGGGTCGTTCGCTTCTGGTGATTAGGGGCTTTGTGTATACCGTGATAGGCCTTTCTGGAGGGGGCGGGGTGTCGGGCGCCGGGGCAATGGGCGTCGGATTCCTCGACGCAAGGGTCTGTTCAAAGAGGGCTGAGGTTTCCCGCCTCTCGCCTTCGCGCTTTTCCAGCAGAAGCCGGGAGTCTACCTCGGCTATGAGATCCCGCAACGCCTTGATGCGTCCCTCCAGGAGGGCTACGTCCCGGTCCGCCTCCCGGCCGAGGTCGGTGACCAGGCGGTCCACTTCCGCGCGCAGGCTGGCGAGGATCTTTTTTTCAGCGAAACGGGAGCGGAGCAGCAGCCAATGGACGGCCATGGCGACCAGGTTTGCGGCGAGAAGGACCGCGGCGATTCCTGCAGTCACGGCCCTACCCGCTTATGTCGACGTGGGTACCCAGGTTCGGATCCCGAATGACCTGGGGCTGCGGGGCGCCCTCCCCCGGATCGTCCTTTTTATCGGCCTTGTCCTTTCCCCCGCCGTCCTGTTCCTGGGGCTCCTCGCGGTCCCGTTCCGTCCGCTCATGAACCTTGCCGGTACGCTCCTCGCCGGATTCGGCGCCCTGTACGGTCGTGAGACGTTCCGCCGCTTCCTTCTTGTTGCTGGCGTTTTCCGTGTCCCGGGTCGCCTGGGCGGCAGCCTGCTGCTGGACTTGGGCCTTGCCAATCTTATCGAGTTGAGTATACAGGGTCTGGAGGTCAATCGGCTGTATAGCCATTGGGCACCCTCTTCATGTCGTCGTCCGGGCCCTGATACTTTCCGTAGCGGATGAGCCCGTTTTCCAGATAGAAGGTAGTCGCCTTACAGTCGGACCGAACGTCCTCGGTGACGTCCCTCACGACGATCTTGACCCCGGCGAATACCTTTACGGAGGCGGATACCTTTCCGCGGTTCTTGAGGGCGTTGAGGTAGTCCTGGATCTGCTTGATCTCTATTGCCGTCTCCTCCAGCTGCGTCTGGAGAACGTACTGCCGTTCGCCGAGCTTCTTAAGGGCCGCTTCCTTGTCTTCCGAGAGCTCTTTTTTCTGCTTCTTCATGGCCACCAGGGTGTTGAAATTCAGCTGAACGTCGTCGAGCTCTTTCTCAGCGGCCTGGTACACCGAATTGAGGGCGTCCAGGCGCTCCTTGCTCTTGGGATCAAAACCGACGCTCAACACGGTCTCGCTGGCCCCGCCGAAGCTGCCCAGGGTCTTGGCGTGGATCTCTTCCGCCGCGCTCAAGTAGCCTCCGATGATGGCGGCCCGCTTTCCCTGGCAGAGGATCTTCCGGTTCGCGCTGACCTGGCAGTTGATGATACCGTCGGAAACGATGACGAATTCACCCGCCTCCACGTGGCAATTCTCGATGAACTTGGCCCATATAGATTTGCCCGAGCGCACGAAACCCTCGTTCTTTCCGGCAATGCCCTGCCCCACGACAATGTCCCCTTCCGCGTCGAGATCCGCCTTGCCTACGGAACCCTTCACCTCGATGTTGCCCGAGGCCTTCACGGAGAAACCGTCCTCGACGTTGCCGGAGATGAATACGGTACCGAGGAACATGATGTTTCCGGTTTTCAGCGAAACGTCGCCCTCGATATTCAGGATGGGTTCCACGTTTATCTTGTTGTTGATGATGAGGACCTGACCGTTGGTTTCCGCCACGATGGTAAGGCCGTCTTCCGCCAGGCGGGTATTCTTTCCCAATGGAAGGGGCACGTCCTTGCCGTTCTTGGCCTCCAGCCACTTTCCCGTCACCGTCTTGCCGCCCTTTCCGCGCTGGGCCAGGACCTTCTGGGCCAGGGGCTGCCCTTCCACGACGTTCTGGACGAGGTTCAGCTCCTTGAAATCCACCTTTCCCGAGGCGGTTTCCTTGAGTCTGATCTTTGAGCGGTCCGTTTCGAAGTTATAGACGATAGTGGCGTCGGATCCGTCCTGGGGCTTGATCCCCTCGGCGACGAGATAATTCTGCTTGTAGATCGGATTGTCCTGAAAGTCCCGGATACGCTGCTCGTCGATTCCCGCGACGACCCGGTTATTCTTAAGGAAGGCGATGATCATGTCCGCGGACAGGTCGGCCCCTCCGGGGCCGGGCGGAGTGGCGTAGAGCCAGGCCTTCATGTCGCCGTCGGTGATGTCCACCACCATCATGGCGTCGTTTGCGGGACTGTGGCGATAGGGAGCTACCTTCACGTACTCCCCGGCGGACTGCTTTACAAGCTGCTTGATCAGGTCCTCGGGAACGGTCTGAATGCCCCGTTCCCTCAGCTTCTCCGTGGCCTCCCTGGCAGTGGCAGGGGTACCGGCGCCAACGGGAGGTGCAACCTTAAGGTACACCCCGTCGGGAGCGCAGAATACGTAAGCGCATCCGTTTTTATCGGGCACCGCCTTAATATGCTCCAGATCGTCCAGGTTTTCGTTTTCAGCGGCCTTGGCCTCTTCCTTTTCAAGACGTTTCTTGTGCATTTCATAGGCGCGAATGAACCAATTCTTCTTTTTCAGCGCGAAAAACCCGGTGGCTCCCCGCTGGAGAATTTCATAATCGATATCCCGGACGGGGATGCCAAGCTGTATTGAAGCGTCCTCCAAGGCCTGGTCCAGGGTATTCCCCGTCACCTCCACGAACACCCGGGACTTGTCTTCCTCGAGGCGCTGAGCCATCATTTCCCGTATCGTGTCGAGCGTTACCATCCCTTTCGATGCCCCTTCTTGGCGGTTGTTAGAGGATTCCCTTCCTGATGTTCGTGAGCTTTGCCCTAAGGCGCAGGTTCGCCTTTGTGTGGAGCTGGGACACCCGGGATTCGGTCACGTTGAGTACCTGGCCGATCTCCTTGAGGGTGAGGTCTTCGTAGTAGTAGAGAACCAGCACCATCTTTTCCTTCTCCGGGAGCTCGTTGATGGATTCGACGATAACCCGCTTGATTTCCTCCCGCTCCACGATGACGTCGGGGTTTAGGGATGCGGGAGATTCGATGCTGTCGCCGATGGAGATCCGCTCCGCGTCGTCGCCGGAGTACCACACGTCGTTAAGGCTCATGATGCTGGTACCGGAAATCTTATAAAGGGTCTGCTGGAAATCGGACTCGCTTACGCCCATGGACCCGGCTATCTCCGAGTCCGTGGCCGTACGTCCGAGCTTCGACTCGAGCCTGACGATGGCATCCTCTATTTCGCGGGTCTTTTGCCTTACCGAGCGGGGTACCCAGTCAATGGACCTTAGCTCGTCGAAGATGGATCCCCGAATCCGGGTAACCGCGTAGGTCTTGAACTTAACGTTCTTGTCGGGATCGAACTTATCTATGGCGTCTATGAGGCCGAAGACGCCGAAGCCCACCAAGTCGTCAAATTCGACGTTGCTGGGCATTCCAACGGCCACCTTGCCGGCAACGTATTTTACCAGGGGCGCATACTGCTTGATAAAAAATTCCCTGATAGCCGGATCGCGGGTTTTTTGGTACTCAGCCCACAGTTCCTCTTCAGTTTTTTGCTCCAACGGCGAACTCCCCATTAAAACACCCTTTTAGTTCTATCGCTATTGCGGTAAAAAAAACCGCGTCACGGCTCCCTCGTAAGTATGGTCCTGATGGCCTTGGCCATCGTTTCGGTCTCAGCCTTGCTTCCTCCGACGGGGCCGCTCAAGGCCGATCCCAGGAGAGCCTCCGACGCGGAGGTCTCTTCTTCCGCGCCGGTATCCCTCCGGGCGGGAACGAAGTCCTCCAGGTCGGGAAGAACGTCCAACCCCCCGGCGGAACGCCCGGAATGGGGAGCAGCTCCCCGAGGGCGGACTTCGGCCGGGCCGGGTGAACCTTCCTCTCCGGACTCATCAGCGCGAAGCGGAATATCCGCCGCCTCTTGTCTCGGGGGACGGTCATGACTCCCGGAAAGCAGGAAATCGGGTATCTGCTCCTCCCCGGAAGGGGAGTCCCCGTCGGCGGAACCTTCGGATCCGTTCGAGGAACGCCCAAAGGGGTTTATGTCACCCCCCTGATCGCCCACGGTTATGTCCACCAGGTTCGCGTTATCCTGTGCGGTATCCCCTGAGGACAGGCCCTCGGAAAGCTCCGGCAGGAATCGGATGACCAAAAGGCCGAGAACCATGGCGATTACCCCAAAAAGTATAGCCAGAACCAAGGCCCGGAACAACACAATTCCGAAGGGATTCCCGCTTATTATGCCGGTTAAGGCGGAAAGGACAAATCCCACTGCCGCCCCGGCTATGCCTATTTTGGGCTTGAACATGATTCCCCCCTCAATAGACTATGCGAAAAAGTGTTACTGGTCAAGGTTTATTTAAAGGTCCCGGCGAAGCCGGGACCCGGGACCTGCGAAGCCGGGACCCGGGACCTGCGAAGCCGGGACCCGGGACCTGCGAAGCCGGGACCCGGGACCGGGAGTGCGGGTTCCCGGGGTTGAAGGTTGGATTATTCCCAGTTTCGGCCGAGAAGCCGCTTAACGAAACCGCCGAAACCCTCGGACTCGGGAAGTTCGGTTTTTTCTATGCGCGAAACTATGTGCCTAAGGCAAACGGAGGCTTTACCCTTCGGATCGGCGATCATGAAGGGCTTTTGGCGGAGTACAGACTGGGGAACCAGCTGGTCGTCGTAGATAAAGCCCAGGTATTCGACCTTGAGGTTAAGGAACTGGGCGGCTATCTGGGTCATCCGGTCCGCCACGCGCTTTCCTTCCGTTGCGGAGGCGACGCGGTTGACGATCATTTTCAGGTTGATATTGAGGTTGTCCACTTCCGTGGCGATGATCTTGATGATTCCGTAAGCGTCCGTAATGGAGGTAGGTTCCGGGGTGGTAACGATGACAACCTCGTCCGCGGCGGCCACGAAACCGAGAACGTTCCTTGAAACGCCTGCGCTGGTATCGATGATGATGATGTCCGCGTCGGAGAGGGTATACAACTCGTTGATAAAGGAATTCCGCTCGTCCTCGGTCATGTTCGCGATCTTCGAGAAACCCGAGGCCCCGGCGACGAGCTTTATTCCGTATCCCGTGTCGAGGATGATCTCGCTCATCTTCTTCTGTTTGCGGATAACGTGGTAGAGGTTGTACTGGGGTATGAGGTTCATCATGACGTTCACGTTGGCGAGTCCCAGGTCGGCGTCGATGACGATCACCTTCTTGCCCATCTGGCCGTACGCGATGGCCATGTTGGTGGCTACGTTGGTCTTTCCCACCCCGCCCTTGCCGCTGGTCACCGTGATGATGCGGGTCTTGGAGTTTTGCCGGCCCAAGGCTTCGCCCTGGGGAAACTCCGATTTAGTCTTTTCTTTCATGAGGGCGCGCAGCGCCTCGGCCTGATCTTCCATCTTCGTCATCTCCATTCGAACCGCTCTTCGCCCGCGGGAAAGAGGGACTCTATCCGCGAGCGGTTAACGCGGAAGCCCTCGAGGTTTATCAGAAAGCGGACCACCGATGCCCGCTCGAAATCCTGGGGCACCCGCTGCCCCGTGGTGATGTAGGCCAGGGCTTTCTTCTTTTCCCCCAGCACGCTCACGATATTCCCGATACGGCTCGTTTCGTCGAACTTCGTGATGATCACGGAGCTGTACCCGAAGGTCTCGTATTGCTGCATGATCTCCCGCATGTCGCTCGGCTTCGTGGTGGCGCTCATGGCCAGATGCACGTCCGAGATCTGCCCCGCGGCCTCAAGGAAATGCCTCATCTCGGCGATCCTTGAATAGTCCTTCGGGCTCTTGCCGATGGTGTCGATCAGGATGATGTCCACGTCCTGGTGAAGCGCGATCAGCGACTCGAGATCCTTCGCGGTTTCCGCGCAGGACACGGGAATGTTCATGATGTTCCCGTAGATCTCGATCTGCTGCTTCGCCCCGATACGGTAATTATCGATCGTTATGACGTGAACGTTTAGCGGTCTTGAGCCTTTCGACGCCGCGAGGGAGTAGGCCGCCGCGAGTTTGGCCACGGTGGTGGTCTTGCCTACCCCCGTGGGGCCCACCAGGGCGATAACCCGGGGACGGGCGGAATGCCCCCCCTCATGGAGGAGTATGGACTCCCCTATCCACTCGACCACCGTGTCCTGCACGCGGTCGTAATCGGAAAGCTCTTCCAGGGAAAATTCGCTGCGCATCCGGGCTATGACGGATCGGGTGTAGGAGGCGGAGAAATCGTTTTGCTCCAGGAGCCGCTCGATCTTGAGTACCGTTTCGTGCTCGGCGGAGACCGTCTCCGCCTCGGAGGGACGCTCGATCTTGCGTTCCAGGTTCTTCACCGCCTCGAGAATCGTGTCGAGCCTCTCGTCACGCTGGGGGATACCCTTGCGGGCGGACTGGCTTACCTGAGCCGCCTGGGCGGCCTGAGCGGCCTGGGACGCCGCCTCTATATGGGGGGCGATCCGTTGGGCGATCTCAGGGGATGTTCTGGCCGCCTGGGTAAGGATACGCCTCTTTTCCTCCTCGAAGGAGGACTCGCGGCCCTGGGCGGGTGCGGCATATGACGACGGAGAGGCGCGCAGGGGATCCCGGGTAATCATGAAATTGAGCTCTATGGCATCCTTCTCGAAAAAACCGAGGAGTCCCCCGGTCTTGACCCTCTTTTGCCTGAGGATATGCACGTTGGGACCGTATTTCGCGTTTATCTTGGCGATACATTCGTCGTAACTCGCCGCCTGTTCAGTCAATATTTCCATCTTTCGCCTATTCCTGCTTTATTTCGCCGATCGCCTCGACCCGGATGTCGTTGGCTATTTCGGGCACCGAGAGCACCACCAAATCGGGAATTTCCCGCTCCGTGGAGCCCTTCACGAGGATTCTCGCCTCCTCCGGGCAGAGGATGATCGGTATGTAGCCCGCCTGCTGGACTGCCTGCACCGAATGGGTGACCGCGCGTATCCAGGAGCGGTGTTCCGCGGGTTCCAGGGCCGCCAGGGGACCGTTCACGGTATCCACCCGGGAGTCCACGATCTTTTGGGTAAGGTCGTTGGACACGGTCAGAACGTGGAGGGTGCGGGCGTCATCTACGTACTGGAGGCAAATCTGCCTGGCCAGGGCTTGCCGGACCTTCTCCACGAGCACCGTGGTGTCCTTGGTGACGGGCCTCCAGTCGGCCAAGGTTTCGAGGATGACCACCATGTTGCGGATGGAAACCTGTTCCCGCAGGAGCCCCTGAAGGACCTTCTGGATCTCGCCCACCGACGCGCTCTTGGTAACCTCGTCCACCACCGCCGGATAGTCCTTGCGGATGGTGTCGACGATGGACTGAACCTCCTGGCGGCCCAGTATCTCCGAGGCATGGCGCTTGATGATCTCCGTGAGGTGGGTCGCTATGATCGAGGGGGGATCCACCACGGTGTACCCCGCCCGTTCGGCCCGCTCCCGGTTTTCCTCGGATATCCAGATGGCGGGAAGCCCGAAGGTGGGGTCCGTGGTCTTTTCGCCGGGAAGGTCCTCGGTAACACCGCCGGGGTTAATGCCCAGGTACCAGCCCATGCGGATGCGTCCCCGGGCCACTTCCACGCCCTTGATCTTGAAGCAGTATTCGCTGGGCTCGAGCCTCATGTTGTCGATAATGCGGATACGGGGAACCACGAGGCCCAAGTCCAGGGCCGACTCCCGGCGTATGCGCGTAACCCTTTCCAGTAGCTCCGCCCCCTTGTCCTTGTCTACCAGGGGAATGAGGCCGTAGCCCAACTCCAGGGAAAGGGGATCCAGGGGAACCACGGGGCTGATATCGCCGGAGGGCTCCCCGGCCTTGCCCTTCTCCTTCTGTTCCGCCTTTTCCATGGTCTTGCGGAAGGTCGCCGCCTGGGCAGCGCGGAGCCTCCAGCCGATCCAGGCGAGGGAGGCCGCGAGGGGCAGTAGCACGTACCAGGGAAAGCCCGGAAGGAATGCTATGACCGCGAGGGTTCCGGCCCCCACGAAGTAGACCCAGGAATTTTGGGAGAACTGGTTCTTTATGTCCTTGCCGAAGGTTCCGTCGGACACCGAGCGGGTTACGATAAGGCCCGTGGCCACCGAAACGAAAAGGGAGGGAAGCTGCGAAAGGAGACCGTCGCCGATGGTAAGGGAGGCGTAGGTCTGGATCGCCTGGGCGAAGGGCTCGCTCCGGAAGATCATGCCGAAGATGAGCCCCGCGACGATGTTGATAACGGTAATGAAGATTCCTATCTTCACGTTTCCTGATACGAACTTGCTCGCTCCGTCCATGGCTCCGTAAAAGTCCGCTTCCTTCTGCACCTCCATCTTGCGGTGCCGGGCTTCCTCCTCGGTGATGGCCCCCGAGTTGTACTCCGCCTCTATGGCGGTCTGCTTCATGGGCATGGCGTCCAGGGTGAACCGGGCGGCAACCTCCGCGACCCGGGTGGAACCCTTGGTGATGACGAAGGCCTGCACCGCGATAAGGATGATGAAGATGACGAAGCCGATGACGAGGCCCTCGGTTCCGTTGGTCCCGATCACGAAGGTACTGAAGGCCTTGATCATCCTGCCCTGGAATTTCATGCCCTGGCTCAGGATGAGGCGGGTGGAAGACACGTTGAGTCCGAGGCCGAAAACGGTGCTCACCAAAAGCAGGGTCGGAAAGACGGAAAAATCTATGGCCCGTTTGGTGTAGAGCACGGTCAGGAGGATGAGGAGATTGAGCACCAGGTTGGTGGCCATGAGAAGGTCCAATAGGACCGTCGGCAGGGGGATGATGAGCATGAGGACGATGACCACGGCGCCGACGGCCACGAAGAGATCGCTTCTTTCTATGGATAATCCTTTCTCAGCCATCTACCTTACAGTTCCCCGAGGACGTTTTTCTTTCTGGAATCGAGGGCGTACACCCTCGCGAGAATGACCGCGAGGGCCTGATAGTACTCATCCGGTATCATATCACCGATTTCCACTTCCGCATAGAGCGCCCGGGCCAGGGGCTTGTTTTCCACGATGGGGACTCCCGCTTCCCTGGCGATTTCCTTGATCCGCAGGGCTATCTGGTCGGCGCCCTTGGCGGTGAGCATGGGCGCCCTCATGGTGGAACGGTCCCACTGCATGGCGACGGCGTAGTGGGTCGGGTTGGTGATGATAACGTCCGCCTTCGGGACGTTGACCGCCATGTTCTGGCTCAGGAGCTCCCTCATCCTCTGCCTGAGTCGGCTCTTTACCAGGGGGTCTCCCTCCATCTGCTTGTACTCTTCCTTGACTTCCTGCTTGCTCATCTTCAGAGACTCGAGGAATTGACGCCTTTGGAAAACGTAATCGGGCACCGAGATGGCTATAAACAGGATCGCCGCGACGACCAGGAGGCGGGCCGACATGGACGCGATAAAGGCCACGGAATTCCAAAGCCCCGCGTTCATGGTAGTCACCAGTTTCGGCAGCTCGCTTCTCACGTTCACGTAGGCCACCGCCGCGATTACCGCCACCTTAAAGAGGGATTTCGCCAGGTTAAAGAGACCCTCCGCCGAAAAGATCCGGGAAAAGTACTTTCCGAAGTTCGGGGATACCTTGGAAAGCTTGGGCTGAATGGGTTTGAGACTGAAAATAAACCCGCCGTTTTGCAGGATATTCACGGCCACGCCCGAAACCAAGGCCGTGAGGGTTATGGGCAGGACCAGGCGAATGAAATACGAGAAAAAGGCCATGGCCAGGTTTGGATCCGTTATGTCCGCGGTGGTGGCGCGGGTAAGGAAAAAGCGCAGCATCTCTGTGAATGTGTTGAGCATGGAGGGCGCAAAGCCTATGAGGGCTAAAACGGGAAGGAGAAGCACGATAGCCGAATTGAGTTCCTGGCTTTTCGCTACCCTGCCTTCCTCCCGGGCCTTTCGGAGCTTGAACTCCGTGGGGTCCTCTGTTCGGCCTTCGTCCTCCGCTGCGAACCATTGAAGGTCCATGGCGGCCGCAATGCTTCGGGCCGTTAAGTTTCGGGCCGCAGGATTTCGAGTATCCAGCCTAAGGGGCGGACGCCGCCGATCGGTCCGCAGACTCCAGCCTTCCGCCCGGGAGGAAGGGCCGGCTACAAGCCTCATATTCCGCCCCCAACCTGGGCGAGAAGGCCTTCGAAGGCCGTAAAGCCGGAGCCCATCACCTGGGTGAAGAGGTTTATCATGAGAGGCAGGGCAACTACCAGGAGCAAGAAGGTCACCAGAATGGTGATGGGGAAGCCCTCGGAAAGAAGGTTCATTTGGGGCGCCGCCTTGGAAAGCAGGCCCATGGACACGTGAATGAGGAAAAGGGTGCCGATGACCGGTATCGCTATGACCATGGCATTGAGGAAGAGGGTCGAAAGCCCCGTAAGGAAGAATTGCAGGAAGGCGCCCTTGGCCGTTATGAGGGAGAAACAGTTGATGGACTGGAAACTCCGCAGGATACCCCCGAGAAAAAGGGTTTGAAAGCCGTTTATCTGCAAAAAAACCAGGGTAGCGATGAGATTGAGATATTGGCCCAAAAGCGGGTTCTCTATCTGGGCAAGGGCATCGTAGACCTCGGAGGCCCCGAACCCCATCTGATAGGAAAAAAACTGTCCCGCGGAACTGAAGGAGGCGAAAACCATGCTGACGAAAAAGCCCGTGATAATACCTATGAAGCCCTCCCCTATGACGAGAAGCACGTACTCGAGGGAAAAGGGCTCTACCTCCCAGCCTCCCGGATAGGCGGAAGGCATCACGAGAAAGGCGGTGAATCCCGCGAGGGCCACCTTTGCGGTTCTTGGAACGGACTGCATGGATAGGAGGGGCGTCGTCAGGATCATGGCAAAGATCCTGACGGCGGCGAGAAAAAAGATCGGCGCCTGGGCGATGACGTCGGCGAAGGGTGTCATCGAGGGGCTACCTCACCATTTGGGGGATGAGCTCGAAAAGGCTTATGGTGTACTGCCGCAGGGACGAGAACATCCACCCCGACAAGAGGGCCAGTACCCCCAGAATGGCCAGGATCTTCGGGACGAAGGTGAGGGTTTGTTCCTGAATTGAGGTAGTGGCCTGGATGATGGCCACCACGAGGCCCACTACCAGGGCGGTGAAGAGTATCGGCGAGGCCAAGAGGAGGATTTGAAACACCCCGCCCCGCATAAGGGCGACAACGGTACCCAGGGTCATGGCGTCACCTCATCACAGGAAGGAATTGAACAGCTGCTGGGTCAATAGGCCCCAACCGTCAACCAGAATGAACAAAATAAGCTTGAAGGGCATCGAAATTTGCACCGGCGGCAGCATTATCATTCCCATGGACATGAGAATGCTCGCCACGACCATATCCACGATGATGAAGGGAATGTACAAAAGAATGCCTATCTTGAAGGCCACCGTGAGCTCGTGAAGGATATAGGCGGGAATGAGCACCCTGGTCGGCACGTCCGCGAGGGTTGCCGGTTTTGGAAGCTTTCCCAAAGACATAAAAAGGGATATTTGGGAGGTGTCGTTGACCATCTGGCGGTACATGAAAAGCCTCACGGGCTTTTCCGCCTCGGTCCAGGCCCGCTCCACGTTCATGGTTCCCTCCGAGAGGGGCCTGAAGGATTTCTCGTAGATCTCGTTGAAGGTGGGCCACATGATGAAGAGGCTGAGGAACAAGGCGATGCCGTTGAGCACCTGGGTAGGCGGTACCTGCTGGAGGGATAGGGCGCGTTTCACGAAATCGAGGACGATGGAGATTCTGAGGAAACTTGTGGTAAGGAGGAGTATGCTCGGCGCCAGTGAAAGCACCGTGAGCAGGAGCAGCATCTGAACGGAGAAGGCCACTTCCTGATTCGACTGGGGCTCCCGAATGTCGAAATTTATGAAGGGGATTCTCGTGGCCTGGCGGTTTGCGTTTATGCTCGTGGTCCCCTGGGTCGTGCCCTGGGGAAAGCCCTGAGCCTGGGCTGCGGCGGGTAAGGGCATTACAAGCTGCGCCGTACCAAAAAGCACGGCGAAAAGCGCTGCGCGGCGTCGGGATATCATCGGTTTGACTCCCCATCGACCGATTTATTGAGCCGTTCCCTCTGGCGCCGAATAAGTTCCGCCCCGAAATCCGAAGGGAGGTTCTCTCCCCTTTTCTGGGGCATAAAGGCGGAAAGGATGGCTTGAAAGCCCCCTACCCGCGCGGTGGTCGTTTTGTCCGCCGCCAGGTTCATGGCATCGATAAGCTCGCGGTCATCCACCTCGCTTATGAGGGACACCGACTGATCCGTAACGCCCAGCATAAAGGCCCGGGCCCCCAGGGTCACGACCTGGACGCTCCGGCTTGCGCCCAGCGGGAGGCTCGCTACGGATTTGAGGTAGGGGTCGTCGCCCACGTTGATTCCAGTTGATTTTTTCAAAAAAAAGAAAAGGCCCCAAAGACCGGCGCAAAGCAGAGCGAGAACCAGGACAATCCTGAAAAGGGCGAAAAGCGTACCTGCGGTAGAGGGGGCAGTTCCGTTTTCAGCCGGTGCGGCTTCCCCGATGGGCAGGAGCGCCTCGTTTGCCGGTTCCGCCGCCGCTTCGGACGCGGGACTAACCTCAGAAGCGGCGCTTTGCGCAAGGGACGGAGCTCCCAAAGCGAACACAACGCAAGCCAAAAAAGCGGCGGCCAAGCGCCGCGGAGAGTAGTTTGCCATGTTTTCCCCCACCCGTTTTCTACCCCGGTTACATCTCCGTCACGCGCTCCACCGGGGAAAGGATCTCGGTGACGCGCACGCCGAAGTTTTCGTCGATGACGACAACCTCGCCCTTGGCTATCGGCTTATGGTTTACGAGGATATCCACGGGCTCGCCGGCGAGCTTGTCGAGCTCGATGATAGTGCCCTCGCCCATGCCGAGAATCTCCTTGATCACCTTTCTGGTTCGGCCGAGCTCTACGGTCATTTCCATGTAGACGTCCATGATGAGGCCGATATTGCCCTGCTCCATGGACATGTTGCCGAACTGAAGGTTCGGGAATTGAACGGACTGCACATTGGGATTCATTCCCATGACCTGCCCCATGCCGGCGCCCATGGCCCCGCCATTCATGCCGCCCATATTCATGCCTCCCATGCCGCCCATGTTCATACCGCCGCCCATGGCGCCCATGTTCATGCCACCGCCCATGGCGCCCATGTTCATGCCGCCCATGTTCGGATTTCCCATGGCGCCCATGTTCATGCCGCCCATCATGGCGAGGGGATCCGCCTGGGGAGCTTCCTTTTTCGCGCCGAAGGCTCCCGCTATCTCGGTAGCGGCGTTGAGCTGAAGAATCTCCCATAAGGAAAAGGCCGTACCGTCCAGGGTAACTG
>QKDA01000028.1 GCA_003246765.1 Spirochaetales bacterium
GCGGCCTCCTGCGGCTTCGGCATTCCCGAGCTCACGGGCTTCTACGGCCCCGCGCGCAAGGTAGACCCCGCGAACGTGTGCTACATCGGCGTGCGCGACCTGGACCCCAAGGAACGGGCCCTCATGAAGGAAGCGGGGGTTAGGGTGTTCACCATGAGCGACATCGAGAGGCACGGAATCTCGGGCTGTTCCGACGCCATCGAGGAGTTCTTCCGGGAACGGGTAGACGCGGTGCACGTGAGCTTCGACATCGACGCCCTGGACCCGCGCTACGCCCCGGGGGTGGGAATCGAGGTGCCCGGGGGACTCACCTCCCGGGAGGCCCTCTACCTCATGGAGGCTATGGCCCGCACGGGACTCGTGCATTCCGCCGACATGGTGGAGGTGAACCCCATCAGGGACGTGCAGAACGTGACCGCCCGCATGGCGGTAGACCTCATCGGGCGGCTACTCGGGGAAACGGTGTTTTAGGACCCGATCCGCTTGGAAAAGCAGCCCGGGGAATCCTCGGCGAAGCCGATCTTCCTGAGGTAAGCCCAGTGGGATTCCCCCACGTTGATATACCGGAGGGTCTCGTAGCCCCGCTCCCGGAATTCCGGCAGCCGGTCTTCGAAGAAGTACCGGCCGATCTTCGTGTCCCGGTAGCGTTCGGTCACGTAGTCGATAAGGATACGGCATTCCGTGGGGCTGTCCTCCTTCCAGGCGAAGAGCCCCGCGATCTCGTCGTTGACCGTGAACCAGGCGAAGTGGGAAGCCTCGCCGAAGGCCCCATCGCCGAAGATGGCGTCGATCTCCTGCCGGTGACGCTCGTAAAAGAATTCGAGAAAGGCGCTATGCCGCTCCGCCCGCACCATGCGGTAGTCTGAGCGGATGCGGGCCATCTTGAAGACGTAAAAAAGGTCGATGGCGACGATTCCCAGGTTCATGAAAACCGTCGGCACCGAGCGGGTGAGCAGGGCAAAGGCCACGAACAGCGCCGATCCCGCCGCGTTGATCCAGCGGAGCCGCACGATGGACTTCATGGTCAGGGAGACCAGGATGATAAAGGACGCAACATAGCCGAGCGCCTCGATCAGAATCGGGTTCATGGCCCCTCCTCGCGTTATTTCACGTAGGAACAGCAGTAATCCGCCACTTCGCGGATTACCAGGGAGAATTTCGAGTTTGCGGGAACCTCGTAGGAGTCCCCTTCCCGGTAGGTCTTAAAGGCGGTTTCGCCGGGGAGCTTCACGTCCATGGAGCCTCCCAGGACCTCCATGATCTCTTTATCCCCGGTGCCGAACTCGTACTCCCCGGGGAGCATGATCCCGAGGGTCTTCTTGGTTCCGTCCGGGAAAAGGACGGTCCGGCTCGTTACCTTTCCGTCAAAATACACATTGGCCTTTTTTACCGCCGTCACGTTGGTGAACTCTTTCATGGGTTTCCTCCGGCGGCCATGTTACTATAGAAAGTATCTTTAGTGAACACCGCAGCCCGGGCAGCCGGAGCAGTGCCCGCCGCAACCGCCCTCAGGGGCGGCCTTAGCCTTTTTCACGGACCGGTATATGACGAAAAGCGCCGCCAAGCCAAGGGCGATGCCGGTAATCAACGTAGCCATAGGACCTCCTTGTAAGCCAATGCTTACAATTATAGAATACCCCCGGGAGAAGAAAAGGTCAAGTTCAGCGAAGCACCAGCTCCACGTCGAGAACGTGGTTCATGCGGTCCGGGACCCGCCCGGAAAGGAAATCGAAGAGGAGCCCCGCGGCGGCTTCCCCTATCTCCCGGAGGGGCTGCCTCACGGCGCATACGGGAATGTCGATATAGTCGAAAAAGCGGTAGTCGTCGAAGGCGCCGAGCCCGATGCGCTTGGGGTTTTCCCCGGAAAGGCGGAGCACGTCGATGCAGTCCAGGAGGAACTCGCCGCCCGCGGTGACGTAGAGGGCGTCCAGGTCGGGATGCTCCGTGAGGAGCCGGGCCATGGCCTCGCGGCTCGCCTCGGAGGTGTAGTCCGTGTGGATCACGGAGCTCCACTCTATGCCCGCCTTCGCCAGGGCGTTCCGGTAGCCCGCCACGCGGTCCTGGGTGTAGAGGTACTGCTCGGGACCCGCGAGGCAGGCTATCCTCCGGCGCCCCGCGGATGCGAGGTGGGACACCAGGCGCTCGCTCCCGCCGAGGTTGTCTACGTCCACGGAGTAGTGCTGGATCTGGGCGTTCCGGCCGATGAACACGAAGGGGATCTCCTCCTCGATGAGGCGCGAGATCACCCGGGGATCGAGCTTCTCGGCGCCGATGATGAGGCCGTCCACGTTGCGGCGCCGGATGACCGCCTCCACGGGGCCGGAGACGTCGTCCCCCGTGGCCGGGGTCAGGATGAGCAGGGAGTGGTTGTGCAGGTTCGCCACCTGGGCGATGGAGGTGATGATGGCGGACCAGTACGCGCCGGCGAGGGAGTACCCCGCCTCGTGGGGAATGAGGAGACCGATGGAGCCCGTGCGGCTGGAGGCGAGGGCCTGGGCGGAGGCGCTGGGCTCGTAGTTGAGCTCCTCCGCCAGGGCCAGGATCTGCCTGCGTTTTTCGTCGCTCACGCCCTTCTGGCCGTTGAGGGCCTTGGAAACGGTGCTCTTCGCCACCTGGGCGCGCTCGGCTATTTCGTTGATGGTCAGTTTCATGGTCTCCCCTACCCTACACCGGAAGGTATCCCCTACGCAAGGAAAAACGGCCCCCAGGCCCCTAGAGCTTCATCTTGAAGGTCGAGGTGAGGGTGCCGTTGTCCAGATCCGTCTCGTTCCCCAGGAGATCGGTCCGCTCGTAGCGGAGGTCGATGGTAAAGCGCTTCACGGGATTGATCTCAAGGCCCAGCATCGTAGTTAGGGAATCAACGTCGGTGAGCTTGCCGGACTTGTAGCCCTGTACGTACTTTCCGAAGGCGTAGGGGACGAACTTCTTCGCCACCACGTACTCGACCTTCGCCGCCGCCGCTAGGGCGCTGTCCTGGGCGTTCACCGCCGAGAGGTTGATTGCCTCGATCTCCGCGAAGCCCCCGAGGTTCGGGACGAGGGATTCCTTCCCCGCCTGCTCGTAGAGGGAGAACACGACGTTCGCGTACCCGTCCTGGTCAAGGTTGCCCGAGAGGGAAAGCCCCACGGGGAATTCCTTGTTCCACTGGTGGATAAACTCGTCGGTGACCTTGAACTCCGGGCCGCGCCAGTAAAGGAACACGCCGCCCCCCGCTTCCCAGGTGAACTCCTCCGACACGGTTTCGTATTTGCCGTCAAAGCCCGCGAAGGGCTTGAGGGCCACCTTGTCGGAGAGGTAAACGAGGTAGTCCGCCCCGACTCCCCAGGAAAGGGGGTTCGTTCCCGGCGCGGTCTCATCGTAGTTGACGGCCCCGAGTCCCCGCAGGGAAAGGGTGAGCCCTTCCAGGGGCTTCAGGTTCGCGTCGCCCCCGAAGATCCAGGCCTGGTCCTCGTTGGTCTTCCAGGTTCCCTTGGAACCCGCCTTCAGGGAAAAATCGAGAAACCCGAGGTCCCCGCCGGCGCTGAGCATGCCGGACATGGGAATCTCCGCGTCTCCCACCTCCAGGAGGTTTTGGCTCACGGGCAGCATGGAAATCGGCACGAGGCTGTACTGGCTCTCCTTGATCACGTCGTCGAAGATCGACTGGAGGGAGGCGCTGTCCACGTACATCGAGGGCTCGGTGCCGGCGACGCGGAACCACCATTCCTTCCAGAGGAGCTCCGCCACGATGCGGTCGAACTCAAAGCTCGAGGCGAACTCGTCGTAGGTGGTTCCCTGGCCGGGGGCGTTTTCCTGCTTCGAGAACCACTTGAAGGCGTACTTCGAGCCCTCCGCCCGGATGGACGCCACGGGAACGTCGCTTTCCTTCTCGGGAATGCCCCGGGTCGCGTAGGGAAAGATCTCGAACCAGATTTGCATCTGGTCGATGGCGGTCTCCATGCCCGAGGCCCCGTTGTTGAGGTCGACCCCGACGGTGGTGTGGGCCTTCATCTCGAAGGTGGCCGCCCCGGCGGACTCAATGGTCATTTGCGCGGAAAGGCCCGCGCCGATAAGGGCGGCGAGGGCCGCCCCGATAAGCAGTTTCTTCATGGAAATTCTCTCCGTTGTAGGGATAAGGAAGCCCGGTTCCCGAAACTCCCCGGTCCGCACCTCGCAGACAGCGGGGTGCGGGCGCGCGCGCTGCGCGCGCCCGGGCACAGGCGGGAACCGGGCGCTAAGGAGGCTTACTGAACGTCCACCCAGTCGATCAGGATATCCCCGATCGCGGTAGCCCCGCCGGGGAAGTCCCGGCCGATTTCGATGGTCACGGCCCTCAGGTCCGCCAGGGAAGCCCCGGCAAAGTCGGCGGCCTCAAGGGTTACCGTCTTCCAGGCGTCGGCGGTAAAGCCGTCCTGGGGGAACTTGAGAAGGCTCGCGTACTCGGTCCAGGTCCAGCCGTCGCCGAGCCGGGCCGCCACCTTCACGTACTGGAACCAGTCCGCCGCGTAGTCGGCGCCCACCTTCATGCGGAAGGCCACTGCCGAGGGGTCCGCGGCGGCGGCGGGAAGCTGGAGGGTAATGACGGTTTTCTGCCACGCGGCGGGTACGGCGTCGACTCCCTCGACCACCAGGACGCCGTCGGAGCCCGCGGCGTCTTCCAGGGCCCAGCTGAACCGGGCGCCGGTAGTGCCGAAGGAGGAGCTGTCGTCGGTAGCCGCCGCGACGTCGCTGGCGAACTTGAAGTCAGTGCCGTCCGCGTCCAGCGTGGCGTCGGACCCGAGATCGACGAAGGCGCAGAGCCTCGTGACCACCGCGGAATCGGCGTACCCCGCCTTGGAGGCGTAGGCCTTGACGGTGGTGTCCTCGGTAATCGCGAAGGGGGCGCCGTAAACCGCGCTCGCGCTCGTGGGGGCGTCGCCGTTAACGGTGTAGTAGACCGTGGCGCCGTCGGCGGCGTCGATGGTCACTTGGTTCGCGTCCACGGAAATGACCGGGTCCGCGAGCACCGGGGTAGCGAAACCCGAGACGTCGAGCCAGTCGAGATAGAAGGGGCCGATCATGGAAACCGGGAGGGCCTCGCCGTAGAGGCCGATCACCACGAGCTTGGTGTCGGTAAGGTTCGCGAGCTTGGCCGCGGCGAAGTCGACGGTTTCGCCGGTGCCCGCCGCTACGGCTTCCCCGTCCACGGTGACGGTTTCCGCGGCGAAGTCCACCGCCACGGTCTTCCAGCCGGAACCGAGGGTGAGGGTGCTGAGCTCGAGGAACTTGCTGCCCGTCCAGCCGCTCGTCTTGGTCCACAGGGAGACCAGGGGATAGGCGGTTTCCCCAGGGGCCGCGTAGGCCTCGGGAACGTAGATCTTGAAGGACACCGCCGATTCGGAGATATCCTTGGGGTCGCCGATGTTATAGGCGATCTCGTACTGCTTTGCGGTGGAGCCCTGAAGGTCGAGATCGAATTTCGCCATCTTGTCGGAACCCGCGGCGGCCACCGAGGAGGTCTCCGCGGTAATGTTGGTCCAGCCGGCGTTGGACTTGACCTCGAACTTGCCCTCGCCGGAAAGTCCCGAGAAAAGGTAGGTCAAGCCGTCCTCGTCGTCGGCCTTGACGACCCCGTCGGTAAAGGACACGGTGACGGTACCGTCGGATTCCGCGGCCCCCGCTTCCACCGCTCCCAGGTCCTCCGGGTCGGGATCGTCGGAGGAGGCGTTTTTGCATCCCCCGAAGGAGAGAAGGGCCAGCGCGGTAAGGGTAAACGCCGCGCGAAGGATGGCGTGCTTTTTCGCTTTCATAGAGTGTCTCCTTATTTTACCAGTCTGATATTGTCGACGAACACGGAACCCGAGAGGCCCTCGGGGCCGAAGAATTTAAGGGCTACCCGCCGCACGTCGTCGGAGTCAAGAAGATCCGTCTTGAACTCCCAATTGGTAGAGGCGGTCTTGAGGCTGCCCGTATAGAGGTCAACCCGAAGGTCCTTCGATTCCCCCGAGGGAAGGTCGATTACGTTGCTTTCGAACCAGGCCCAGCCCTCGCCGGTGGTGACCGCCACGGCCACCTGCATGGGAGAGGACGCGGGATTGTTCACGTCCAGAAGAATGGCCTCGTAGGGGCTGAAGTCGGTAATGTCCATCATCTCGGTAAAGCAGGTGGCGCCCTTGTCCTTTACCATGGGGTTGAAGGAAAGCTCCAGGGATTTCGAGCCCTCCGACGCCCACGCGGCGCTTTGCGCCACGGCCTTCGAGGTATCCCCGTCGCCCCAGTTTTTGCCCACCGCCATCCACGAGGCGGCTCCCTCAAAACCTTCGAGCAGCACGATGCCCGACGACTTCGGGGAGGCTCCCGCCTTTACGGATGCCTCTTTTGCCGGCGCTCCCGCGGAGTCCGCCGTTCCCGATCCGCCCTTGGCGGTAGCGCATCCCGCGAACGCCATAACCGCGGCGCAGGCCGCCCATGCTAGCGCAGTTCCTTTCATAAGTCCTCCTTCTAGAACCGATTCAGGTAATCCCCCTAAGAGAAACCGGTTTCTCTTAGGGGCCTTAAAAAACCCGGCGCTTCACGGCAAGGACGCCGTGCCGCCGGGTCAGGATGTCAGTCTTTCTTGAACAGCACGAGGTCGTCGATATATACCGGCCCGTCGTAGGTCACGAAACCCAGGGTCGGGCACAGGGTCACCCCGGTGAACTGCGGATTCTGGAAGTACTCCAGCTCCACCGTCTGCCGGTAGTATTCCTTCCCGTCGTCCAGCTTCACCGTCTCCGCCTCGGCGAGGAAGAGGTTGCTCTCGTGAAGGCCGGTCTTTACCCACCCCGGATCGAAGGCAACGTAGGGCTGGAACCCGGGCAGGGAATTCTCGGGCTTCGACTTCGTGGCCGAGGGAACCGCCAGGTCCTTTCGGAAATAGACCGTGAACCGGAGCTTGGCGCTCTCGCTGATTCCCTCCAGGGGAACCAGCTTTACCTTGAGCTCCTCCCATTCGTTGATCCCCGGGAACTCCGCCTCTACCTTGAGCATGCCGCCGTTCAGCTCCGTATGGGCGATGGATTTCAGCGTCGCCTGATAGGCCCCGAGAGAGGAGGCCCCGTAGTCCGAATCCTTGAAGTCGTAGCGCATGAACTCGCTGTAGGTTACGCGGTTGGCCACGGTAACCGTGCGGGCCTCGGTTTCCAGAGTCGTACCGTCCTCGAAGGCGAACACGCCCTTCAGCTCCAAACGGGAGCCGTCCTCGATAACCGTGGTGTCGAGGTTGTACCGCCAGGCGTTTTGTTCCCGGTTGTACTGAAGGAGGCTCCCCTTTTCGCCGTTCACGTAGAGCCTCGCTTCCTTCACCTTGGAGAGGGTCTCCACGGCCCGGGCGCGGACCCTGTAAAAGCCCTTGACCTCGCGGTTCTTCGCGGGATCCAGGAGGTATACCCGGGGGCTGTCGAGAAGGGCCGCCGCTGATTCCCCGGAGGCGGGTACCGCCGCGCCGCCTTCGGCGCCCGCGAACCTCGCGGCGTAGGCCCGCAGGAGCTTCGACACCGGGCTGTCGTCGTTCATGACCCGGAAGCCGTCGTAGTCGTCGTAGAGGCCGTCCGCCCCGGCTTCGCCGAAT
>QKDA01000184.1 GCA_003246765.1 Spirochaetales bacterium
CTGGCTCGGGACGCAGAACTGGGCCGAGGCGAACGAGATGTTCAAGAAAGAGCTCGCCGCCGCGGGCTTCAAGCCCCTCGTGCAGCAGGCGGACAACAAGGTTCCCCAGCAGCAGCAGCAGATCGAGTCCATGATCCAGAACGGTGCCAAGGTAATTATTGTTGGTCCGGTGGACGGTTCCCAGCTCGGTTCGGTCCTCGAAGAGGCTAAAGCTGCCGGCATAGTTGTGATCGGCTACGACCGCCTGCTCCAGAACACCACTGGAGTGGATGGTGTGGTACAGTTCGACAGCATCAAGACCGGAGAACTGCAGGGAAAGGCCCTCCTGGAAGGGCTTTCCAAACTCAAGGGCAAGGGCCCCTACAATGTGGAACTCTTCGGAGGCGGTCCTGCGGACCCCAACGCCCCGGACTTCTTCAAGGGCGCCATGAGCGTACTCCAGCCTAAGATCGACGACGGAACTCTCGTGGTGGTTTCTGGCCAGAAAGACTTCACCCAGTGCGCCACCATGGACTGGGACAACGCCAAGGCCCAGGCCCGCATGGACTCCCTTCTTGCCGGTTTCTATGCCAATAAGCAGATCGACGGATGCCTATCTCCCAACGACGGCATCGCCCGGGCTATCATTACCGCCTCGTTGAACGCTGGCCAGAAGACCCCGGTCACCTCCGGTCTCGATGCCGAGAACACGACGGTGGAGTGGATTTGGCAGAATAAGCAGTTTTCTACTATCGCCAAGCCGACGGACCTGCTGGTCTTCAAGGTCGTGGAGATAGTCAAGTCCCTGCAGGCCGCCAAGGGCATGCCCGCCTTCGACAAGAAGGTCAACAACGGCAAGATCGAGGTGGGTACCTACCAGCTCGCGCCGGTGGTGGTCACCAAGGAAAACATCAAGGAAGTCTTCAAGAACGACGCGGGCCGCTCTGCGCTCCTGAAGTAACGCCGCGTTCGCCCTCGGCGGCGGGGAGATAATCCCCGCCGTCCCGGGCGGATGACATTTGTCATAAAAGTCCGAAAAATGTTGAGGTTTTGCGTGGTCGAGCCTATACTGTCCTTACTTTCCATGCATACGTCAAACTCGCTTTGGACAAAGCTCGCGTATCCTGACAAAAAGGTATTCCTCACCAAGGCGCTGCTCTATCTTGTCAATCTCGGCATCATCCTGTATTTTTCCCTCCTAATTAACAGCGCGACCAACCTGATAAGCTCCCGGTTCGACGCCCGGGTTTTCCTCGAGCGCCTGCGCTCGGTTCCCGTGAACCCCTTAAGGGCCGCGGCCTTCGCGCTGTTCCTTTTTTTCCTGATAGTCCTTTTCGAGATACTGCGGAGCCTCTTCGCGGGGGGAGAAAACGCGGGCCGGGCGCAGTTCGCGCTCTTTTTCGTCTACACGGCGCTCTGCGTCGCCATCATGTACTTCCTGAACATGAGCAACAAGGGAATCCTCATGATTCCCGCGATTCACGCCATCGCCTTCGTGAACCAAAGGAGACAGAAGACCGCCTGCGTGATCGTGGTGCTCATCCTGTACATCGTCCTGGACCAGGACCTCGCGGTCTCGGCCCTCCGCGTGGTTCCCCTGGACGTGTTCATCGGCTATTATCCCGCCGACGCCAAGCTCCGGATGTTCGCGGTCAAGACCGTCCTCTTTTCCCTCAACGAGATCCTTTTCATCGTTTTCATGGTGGCCTACGTGCAGCTGCAGATAGCGGAGCGCAACCGCGTGCAGGAGCTGTACGACCGGCTTAACATGAGCCTCAACAAGCTGCGGGTCGCGAACGTACAGCTCGAGGAGTACGCGAAAAAAAGCGAGGAGATGGCGAAGCTGAAGGAACGGAACCGCCTCGCCCGGGAAATTCACGATACCATCGGGCACACCCTCACCGGGATCGAGATAGGCCTGAAGGCCTGCCTGTGCCTGCCGAGCGAGAACGGGGCCGCGGTCTTCGACCAGGTGAGAAAGGTGTACGAGCTGGCCCGGCAGGGCTCCAAGGACGTGAGGTTTTCCCTGAAGGAACTGCGCCCCGACGCCCTCCAGCGGAACACCCTCCTTCCGGCCCTTGAGTCCCTGGTGCGGCAGATGAACGAGTGCACCATGAGCCACAGCTACCTCCTGGCGGAAGACGAAATTCCCGACCTTTCGGGCAGGCAGGAGGAGCTCATGTACCGGATCGTGCAGGAGAGCATGACCAACGCCGTCGGCCACGGCGAGGCCACCGAGATAGAGATCCGCATAGGGTTCGACGGCGAAAACGTGTGCATGGCCATCGCCGACAACGGCATGGGAACCGACGCGCTCCGGGAGGGCTTCGGCCTGACGAATATCAGGCAGCGGGTAAGCGCCTTCGGCGGGAGGCTTTCCATAGAAACCGCCGCGGGCAAGGGCTTTTGCCTGAGCGTGGCCCTGCCCCTGGCGGGAGGAGCCCTCTCATGATAAAGGTCCTTATCGCCGACGATCAGGAGCTCATTCGGGACAGCCTCAAGATCATGATACAGGACGGCACGATAGAGGTGACCGCGACGGTCTGCGACGGCCTGGAGGCCCTGGAGGAGATATCCAGGCGCAAGCCCGACGTGGTTCTCCTGGACATTCGCATGGGCGGGATGGACGGCATCGCCTGCCTGAAGCGGATCAAGGACCGCTGGAGCGAGATACCGGTCATCATGCTCACCACCTTCGACGACGAAGCCTATATTTTCGACTCCCTCCGCTACGGGGCGAACGGCTATTTGCTCAAGGACATATCCCCGAAGGACCTTCGGGAGGCGATAAAGACCGTGTTCAAGGGCGGAAGCCTCATAACGCCGGAGGTCATGAAAAAGGTGCTCCGGCTTTTCTCGGAACTCGCCAAGATGAACGTGGTGCAGCGGGGAACCGCCTCTATCCCCGAGACGATCCAAAAGAACGAGATGAGGATCATCCGGCTGATCGGGACGGGACTCGCCAACAAGGAGATAGCGGGGGAGCTGGGTTTCAGCGAGGGCACGGTGCGGAACTACATCAGCGCCATTTTACAGAAGCTGGACCTCAGGGACCGCACTCAGATCGCCATTTTTGCCGTCCAGAACGGGCTTGCGGGAAATGAAAGCGAGTAACCGCCTCGCGGCCGCCGCCCTTTGCGCCGCCCTCATCGCCGCGCTCTTTTTCGCGTACCGGGGCCTCTCCGCCCCGGTAACCCTCCGGTTGGGCGCCTTCGCGGGAAGCGCCTGGCGCGTGCCCAACCTCGATACCTATGACCTCTATGACGGGATAATCCGCCGCTTTGAGGAAACCCACCCGCGGGTGAGGGTCGAGTACAAAAGCGGCATCCTCCGGGACGACTACTCGGAGTGGCTTGCCTCGGGCATGCTGCGGGAACAGGAACCGGACCTCTTCTTCGTGCTCCCCGAGGACTTTCACCTTTTCGCCGACATCGGGATCCTCCATCCCCTGGACGCCTTTCTCTCCCGCAGCCAAGCGATAGGCGCCGGCGTTTTCTTCGATTCGGCCATGAAGGCGGGCAGGCAGAACGGGATCCAGTACGCGGTCCCGGTAGAAAGCGACCCGACCCTTCTTTTCGTGAACACCACCCTGCTCGAGAAGGAGGGAATCCCGTTCCCCTCCGCCGACTGGACCTGGGACGAGTTCTACGATATCTGCGCGAGGGTTACCCGGGACTCGGACGGGGACGGACGGCTCGACCAGTTCGGGGTCAAGGGCTTCGATTGGCTGACCGCCCTGTACACCAACCGGGCGCCCCTCTTTGACTTTTCCGGGCACTCGGGACTCTTCGACTCCCAGGAGGTCTTTC
The DNA here is from genome assembly GCA_003246765.1 of Spirochaetales bacterium. Classification (GTDB taxonomy): domain Bacteria; phylum Spirochaetota; class Spirochaetia; order Treponematales; family Treponemataceae; genus Teretinema. The sequence continues at coordinate 3,789 of QKDA01000184.1, forward strand.
AGTCCTTCGAGTTCCTCTCCGGGATAGCGGCCCTTTCGGGGGACCAGAAAGTCCCCGATTTCGAGACCGGAAACGTGGCCTTCAACGTTTCCAGCTATTCCTGGTACCGGGCCTACGGGTATTACCCCTACAGCATCCTGAAAAGCGGAAAGTACAAGTGGAAGGCCACCGTGCTCCCCCGGGGCCCGAACGGTAAGAACGCGGCGGACCTGAAGACCCTCTTCTTGGGGGTCAGCAGCAGGAGCCGCCATAAGAGGGAGGCTCTGGCGTTCATGGAATTCCTTTTGACCGACGAGGCGGCGCAGACGATGTTCATGGATAAGTCAAAGGGCATCCCCGCGAGGAAGGACTACATGGCCCGCGACGTGGTGCGCAATATCCTGCTCAAGGACATAACCCTGGCGGGAAACGAGATTTCCCCGGATACCCTGTTCCGGTCCATCGACGACGCGATGATCATCCCCAATTTCAGGCGCTACAGTGAGGCTGTGTCCTTCATAGACAAGGAAATCGGCCAAATACCCGGAGGTTCGGACCAGCTCAGGCAGTTTTTGAGCCAGCTGAACATAAACGTGGGGAAATTCCTTTCCCAATGACGGCGTGTAGGCGAAAATTAAAGGACAAGCCCATGAAAAAGACCCTCTTTGCCCTTACCGCACTCCTGGCGTTGACCCTGGCGACTCTGGCCTCGGTTGGCTGCAGCAGGGCCCCCGCGCGAAAGGGCCATTACCTTTTCGGCGCCACCTACATGACGATGAACAATCCCTATTTCGTCGCCCTGAACGACGGGATTAAGGGGATTGTGGAGTCCCGGGGCGACAAACTCGTGGCCTATGACCCCGCCCTCGATCAGGCTAGACAAATTGACCAGATCGACGACATGATCGAGCTTGGGGTGGACGCTATATTCCTGACCCCGGTGGACCTAAAGGGCGTCCGGCCCGCCCTGGAGGCGGCGAAAAGGGCGGGCATACCCATCGTCAACGTGGACTCGCCGGTGTTCGACTCCGATCTCGTGTCGTGCATAGTGGCATCGGACAACTACAGCGCCGGGGTTCTCGTGGCGCAGGACGTACAGAAGAGGGTAAAGTCGGCGGATATCGTCCTTCTCGAGCACCCCACCGCCAAGTCGGCGATCGACCGCACCCAGTCCTTCGTGGACACGATGAAGGACCTGGACCATTACCGGATAGTCGCCCGTCAGTCTTCCAACGGGCAGATCGAGCAGGCGATGCCCGCCATGGAAGGCATCATTCAGGCCCAGGCCTCGATCGACGTGGTCATGGGCCTGAACGACCCGACCGCCATGGGCGCCCTGGCCGCCCTGGAGGCTGCCGGGCGGGCGCGAAACGTGCTGATATACGGCGTGGACGGCTCCCCGGACGGGAAGAAGATGGTCGCCGCCGGGCGCATTACCGCCACCGCCGCCCAGTCGCCCATCGGTATCGGCCGGGAGGCCGCGGGGGCCGCGTACTCGGTTCTCAGGGGGGAGCCGGTAAAAAAAACGATTCTCGTCCCGATCACGCTGATCGACAAGTCCAACGTGGGCAGGTTCGGGACCGAGGGATGGCAATAAAGGAGTGTTGAGATATGAAAGCCCTGGCATTCGGAGAGATACTCTTCGACGTTTTCCCCGACCGCAGTCTCATAGGGGGCGCCCCTCTAAACGTGGCCGCCCATCTTCGGGCCCTCGCCCATGAAGCGGTCATCGTTTCCGCCCTCGGAACCGACGAGCTCGGCGATCGCGCGCGCGATTGGCTTTTGGCAAGGGGCTTCGACGCGTCCCTGGTTCAAACCCTGCCGAGCCTTCCCACCGGAATCGCCGCGATTACCCTGGAGCGCGGCATCGCGGATTACGAGTTCAACGAGCCCTGCGCCTGGGACCGAATCGACCTGACGGAAAGCCCGGAAGGGCGGCGTCTCCTGGACCGCCTGGCGGAAACCGAGTGGGACGCGGTGGTGTTCGGCTCCCTGGCCCAGCGGAATTCCCGGAGCCGCGCGTCCCTCGCGGCGCTGCTCGCTCGGGTACGGGCAAAAACGGTGTTCTACGACGTGAACATGCGAAAGAGCTTTTACGATAAGGCCCTGCTCGAAACCTCCTTCCGCCTCGCGGACATCGTGAAACTGAACGACGACGAACTCAAGGTTGTGCGGGCCCTCTTTGGGGGCGGTCCGGCGGATGACGGGGCCTTTCTCGACCGGCTCTGTTCCGACTTCGGTCTGGAGGGCGTCCTCCTCACGCGCGGCAAGGAGGGCGTTCTCGCCCGCTTCGGCGGCGTAAGCGAAACCCTCGTTCCCGGCGACGTGATCGTCGCGGACACCGTGGGGGCGGGGGACAGCTTTTCCGCCGGCTTTCTCGCTGCCCGGGGCAAGGGTTTTTCCGTCGCGGAAGCCCTTTCCTTCGCCGGTGCCCTGGCTGACTTCGTCGTCTCGCGGCCCGGCGCGATCCCGGATTACGACGCAGCCCTGAAGGCCCGGCTCGCTCCCATCATGGGATAGACAGCTTTCAGAAATTCCGAGGCAGAAGGCTTCACGGGGGGCGCGACGGATTGTAGTAAGCGACGCGGTTTCTAGTATATGATGGCGCGTGATGAACGCAGCACGAAAGGCCTTCTACGGGGTCGGGAATTTCGCCAACGGGGTGACCCTTCAGGCGCTCACCTCATATCTCATGTTTTTTTCCACCTCCGTTTTGGGCATTTCCGGGACGGTGGTAGGACTGATCGTAAGCGTAAGCGTGGTATGGGACGCGGTTAGCGACCTGCTGCTGGGGTATCTCTCGGACCGGACCCCGGGTCGCCTCGGCAAACGGCACCCGTACATGCTCGCGGGAACCTTGGGCCTTGCCCTGGTGAACGGCCTCATCTGGCGCATCGGGGCTAATTTGGATGCCGGCCTTAAGATAGCCCTGCTCTTTGGCGGCGTCATGCTCATCAAGACCCTGATGACCGTCCTGGTAACCCCCTATAACGCCCTGGGAAGCGAGCTTTCAGAGGATTACTACGAACGGGCTTCCATCCAGGCGTACCGAACGGTTTTCTTTACCCTGGGCCTCGCCTTTACCACAGTGGCCGGAATGATCTTCTATTTTAAGCCCACGGCGGAATACCCCGTGGGGCAGCTCAATCCCTCGAGCTACGGCCTCTTGGGGGAGCATCTGGCCGTTATCGTCCTGGTGACCGGCCTCGCGGCCACCTTCTCTACCTGGCAGAATAGAACCTTTTATGTCCGAAAGCCCGAAAACAAGCCTAAAGTCAGGACCGTCATCGCCAGGGAAATGGCGGCTTTCTTCGGCAACCGCGATTACCTTTGCGTAACCGGGGCGTACCTGACAACCAATATCGCCTCCGCCATACTTGGCGCGATCGGCCTTCATGTCTTCACCTATACCTTTGGCATGAACAACGTGGAGATCGGTTCGGTCTTCGGGTTGAGCGTGCTCTCCCAGGGCCACTACCTGAAGCTTATAAGGTTGCACGGAAAGAAGCCCGCCGCCTTGCGGGCCGTCAGGACTACCATTGTCGGGGGAGTTCTCTTCCTCGCCCTGGTGCTTTTGAGGGGCTGGGTTATCGAGCGCTATTGGCTCCTGTTTATCTACGCGGTTCCCGCCGGCATCGGCGTAGGCGGTCTCGTCACCATCCCGTTTTCCATGGTAGCGGATACGGTGGACGAGGAAGAACTGAACAGCGGCGTCAGGTCCGAAGGACTCTACTTCGGGGGGCTGACCTTCGCCTACAAGATTTCCCAGTCCCTGGCGATCTTCCTTGTCGGCATAATCCTGGACCTGATCGGGTTCAACGGCGATCTTGCCGTGCAGGCGGCGGGCACGAGTTACGCCATGGGCCTGGTCGTGGGAATCGGAACCCTCCTGCCCCTCTTCGGAGCCGGGGCCTTCTACCGGGCGTACCGGCTAACGCGGGCGGAAGTCGAGCACGTGAAAGCCTCCCTGGAGGCGAGAAGGCAAGAGGCCCAGGCGGCGCGGAAGGACGCGTGAACCGACCGAGACGATCTGCCGGGGATTAGCGCGCTACTAGCCGGCGGACGCGCTTAGTCAAAAAAATGAAGGAGCGGGTCTTCCTTCTCCTCGACCAAGGGTTTTGTGGTAATAAGGATCGCGTCCCCTTCAATTTTCAGCCCGTACCTTCGTAATTTCGAGGCGTTCTGGTTCAGGCACTCCCCGGTCACCAGGTTGAATTTCCAGCCATGCCGGGAGCAGGTCGCCACGTCGCCGGATATTTGCCCCCGGGTAAGGTCTGCCCCCTGATGCTTACACCCAACCTCAATCGCGTAAAATTCCGAATCCGCTCCCTTGATAATCCCGACCTTATTGCCGAAAACGGTAACGCTCTTGATCCTCTGAACCGCAAATTCATTGACGTTAGCCACTTCTACGTAATCCATAGTCCCTACCATAGTTGCT
>QKDA01000221.1 GCA_003246765.1 Spirochaetales bacterium
CTCTCCCTGGCGGACGCCCCCTCCATCGAGCGCATCATCACCCCCCGGTGCGCCCTCACGGCGGCGGAATACCTCGCCTACGAGAAGGGGATGCACGTCCTCGTGGTTCTCACGGACATGACCAACTACTGCGAGGCCCTCCGGGAAATCTCCACCACCCGGGGAGAGGTTCCCGGCCGCAAGGGCTATCCGGGCTACCTCTACTCCGACCTGGCGGAGCTCTACGAGCGGGCGGGAAAGATCAAGGGCTCCAAGGGATCCATCACCCAGATACCGATCCTTTCCATGCCCAACGACGACATCTCCCATCCGATTCCGGACCTTACGGGCTATATTACCGAGGGTCAAATCGTGCTCGACCGCGAGCTTTCCCAGCGGGGCGTCTATCCTCCCGTGGCGGGCCTTCCGAGCCTTTCCAGGCTCATGAAAGACGGTATAGGGGAGGGGATGACCCGGGAAGACCACAAGGACGTCTCGAGCCAGCTTTTCGCCGCCTATTCGAAGGTGAAGGGTATCCGGAACCTGGCGGCCATAATCGGCGAGGAGGAGCTTTCCGACTCCGACAAGCTCTATCTCCGCTTCGGGGAACGCTTTGAGCAGGAATTCCTGTGCCAGGGGGAGTTCGAGAACCGTTCCATCGCGGAAACCCTCGATTTGGGCTGGAGACTCCTGGCGACGCTGCCCCGCGCGGACCTCTACCGCATTAAGAGTTCTCTCATCGACAAATACATGAAAGGCGCCGCGGGCGCCGGGGATGCCGCCGCCGCAGCGGCCCCACAGCGGAGACCGTAGGCCGTGGCCCGGTTACCTGTCGCCCCCACCAAGTCCAATCTCCTGGCGGTAAAGGAACAGCTTTCCATCGCCCGGGACGGATACGAGCTCCTGGAGCAGAAGCGGGAAATCCTCGTCATGGAGCTCATGCAGATGGTCGAGCGGGTCAAGCTCCTGGAGGCGGATATCGAAAAGCAGGTGGGCAAGGCCTATCCCTCCCTTAAGCGGATGTTCATGTCCGTGGGCCGGGACCGGACCGAGAGGGTTTCCCGTTCCGTCTCGTACGATTTCGCCCTCCAGGAAAAACGTGTTATACTTGCGGGGATGACCTTTTCGTCGGTTTCCGTGGACCTGCCGAAACGCCGCCTATCCTGGTCGTATCTCAATTCCTTCGCCGACTGCGATAAGGTAACCATCGAGTTCTTCGAGCTCCTGCGGCTTCTCACGGAAATGGCGTCCATCAGGACAATCGTGTGGCGCCTTGCCCGGGAGGTCAAGAAAACCCAGCGGAGGGTCAACGCCCTGGACAAGCAGGTTATTCCCCAAACCGCGGAAACGAAAGGGTACATTGAAAGCGTGCTCGAGGAGCGCGAGCGGGAGAGCGTTTTCGTGCTGAAAGCGCTCAAGGCCCGCAACGGAGGCGCAGAATCATGATAAAGAGCCTATTCAAAAACGTCCTCGTTATGATTAACGGTACCGAGGCCTCGATCAATGCCGTAAGATACGCTATACTCATGGCCAAACAGTATCAGTGCGGGGTTCGGGCAGTGTACGTGGTGGATACGGCCACCATTCGACAGCTCGGCCTCAACCGGATATTCGTCGAGGAAGAGAGCCGGGAATACGAGCGGAGTCTCGAGATGAACGGCCAGCGCTACCTAGCCTTCGTCGAGCAGCTCGGCAAAGAGAAGGGCGTCAAGGTCGCCACGGAGCTCAGGCGTGGGGCCATCTGGTCCGAGATCGTGACCGCCGCGGAGGAGTCCAAGGCGGACCTCATCCTGCTCGGGGGAACCGAAAGCACCCAGTCCGACAAGGACGTGCATTCTACCACCCACAAGTCAATCCTCGTGAATGCCCGGTGTTCGGTACTCGTCGTCAAGGAAAAGGCCGTAGAGCAGCTTTTTAAGCTCGCCTAAAGGCTTAACGTCAACCAACGGAGGTTCCCAACCATGCGCGTGGCGCTCATCACCTTTGTTCCCTTGCGGGATTCCAAGTTATCCTCGGCAGTGAAAAAGCTGCAGGCTTCCGCCTCCGAGGGAGGCAATCAAGTGGACCTGCTCAACGGTCTCGAAGACCTGACCAATACCCGCCTGACCATGTACGACTACATCGCCTGCGTCGCCCGCCCCGCGGGCCTTATCGGCGGCAAGATAATGCCCAGGGTGGCGGAATACCTGGGTACCTCCGGTTCCATCTCCGGCAAGAAGGGCTGCGCCCTCATCCTCAAGTCGGGACTTTCCTCGGATAAGGCCTGCCGGACCCTCATGAAGGCCATGGAGGCCGAGGGAGTCAAGCTCGACTACTTTGACGTGGTACGGGACGCCGACCACGCCGCCTGGGTCGGCCGCAAGATAGGCTGACGCGGAGCGTGAAAGACTGTTATCAGATCCTCGGGGTCGGGCCCTCCGCTTCCGCGGCGGAGATTAAGCGCGCCTATCGCCGGAAGGCCAAGGAACTCCATCCCGACGTGCGTCAGCGCTCGGGAGCCGGCGACGAAGCCGCGTCCGGGATGCGGGAGCTCATCGACGCCTACGAAACCCTCTCGAATCCCGAGCGCCGTGCGGAGTTCGACGCCCTGTACGCGAAATTCAGGAAATTCGCGGAAGGTACCGACGCGGAGTCGAAGTTCGATTACCGCATGTGGCTTATGGCCCGGGAAGACGCGGAAAGCCGGGCGAAGCTCATTTTCTTCGACCTCCTCCACGGCCTGGAAGAGGAAGCGGTCCAGGAATACAGGATACGCATGGAGGACGGCGGGGGCTTCGACCTGGCCCGGTATTTTGACCGGGAGGACTATATGGACTGCGCCTTTATCCTGGCGGAGGAGCTGTCCTTTCGAGACGACTGGTACGGGGCCTTCGGGCTTCTCTCTCGGGTGATAGGCCTTGAGCGGGAAAAGCCCTATTTTCGCCACTTTTTCCCCGAGGTTATCGCCTTCGCAAGGGATATCGCCCGGAACCGCCTGGTCGGCAACGTGTCGGACGAACTCGCCCTGGACGCCCTCGAGACGGCTTTGGAACTGCAGCTAGGGAAGAAGGACGACGCGGCGATACTCAGGCTCATGGCTATTTGCTACGAGCGTATCGGCGACGCTTATACCGCCCGATCCTGTCTTTCGGAGGCCCTCAGGCTGGATCCGAAACTGACCGGCGTCAAGGATTTAAAGAAAAAATTGGGACTCTAGGGGAGCGTACCGCATGATACGAATCAAGAACGAAAAGCAAATCGACGGCATCCGCCGGTCCTGCAAGGCCCTTGCCCGCCTCTATCGGGAGCTGATTCCCGTGGTTCGGGAGGGAATTACCACGGGGGAACTGGACGACCTTTGCGTGGCATATATCAAGAAGATCGGGGGAAAGCCCGCCTGGTATTCCCAAAAATTTCCAGGCGCCGCATGCATCTCGGTGAACGAGGAGGTTATCCACGGGATTCCCTCGAAAAGCCGGGTAATCAAAAACGGAGACCTTGTTTCCCTCGACATCGGCATCGACCTGGGGGGCTTTATCAGCGACTCCGCGGTGACTGTCGCGGTGGGATCGATTTCCGACCGGGACCGGCTCCTCATGGACACCACGAAACGCTGTCTGGAGGCGGGAATCGCCGCGTGCGTGAAGGGTAACCGGATAGGGGACATCTCCCGGGCGGTCTACGACGTCGCGGTTTCCGAAGGATTCGGCGTCGTGTACGAGTATTGCGGCCATGGAGTGGGGCTTTCGGTCCACGAGGACCCCCAAATACCGAACGTCCCCGAGCGGGGCCCGAATCCCCGAATCGTGCCGGGCATGGTTCTCGCCATCGAGCCCATGATCAACCTCGGATCGGGAGACGTGGATCTCCTGGATGACGGCTGGACCGTGGTAACCTCGGACGGCCTCAATTCCTGCCACATGGAGCATACCGTCGCGGTATTCGCGGACCATACGGAGATCTTAACAATGTTAAATCCCGGGGAGGAATAGGGCATTCCCGTAACCGGAAACGGCCCTTTGTTATTACATTGTGTACATGGGAAAAAACAATACTTCCCAGTCGGAGGTTTACTATGAAAAGATTCACCGCTCAGGCAGGAAGACCTCTCCTGGTTGTTGCCGCGGCCCTCGCCTGCTTTGCCTTGGTGGCAGTATTCTCTACCCGTTCACCGGGTTCGGCCCAGACCGTATTCGCCGAGACACCGTCGGCGGCGTCCATTTCCCCGGACACCCTCTCCTTCCTCGAGGGCATGCAAAAGGCGAACCGGGCCGTGTCGGCGGCCCTTCTTCCCTCGGTGGTAACCCTGGACGTGACCGAAACCCAAACCGTTCAAAATACCCCCCTGGACGCAAACCCCTGGTTCTTCTTCGGCAATCCCCGGGAGAATCAGGACGGTCAGAACGGAGAGGATAACCAGTCTCCCCGGCGCGAATACCAGCAGGAAGGCCTCGGCTCGGGCGTCATCATACGCCATACCGGCAAGACCTGGTATCTCCTGACGAATGAGCACGTGGCGGGAAACGCCACGAAGATCGTCGTTCGTCTCTATGACGGACGGGAATTCGACGGAACCCTGGTGGGATCCGACGGGAGAAAGGACATCGCCCTCGTGTCCTTCGAGTACGACGGCTCGGACATTCCCGTGGCGGCCATGGGAGACTCCGACTCTGTGCAGACCGGCGACGTGGTCTTCGCCATCGGGTCTCCCCTGGGGTACATGTCTTCGGTTACCCAGGGCATCGTGAGCGCCGTCGGCCGCGACGGCGGTCCCAACAACAACATTAACGACTTCATACAAACCGACGCCGCGATCAACCAGGGCAACTCCGGCGGCCCCCTGATAAACATCAGGGGAGAGGTCGTGGGCATTAACTCCTGGATCGCCTCCCAATCCGGCGGTTCCCAGGGGCTTGGGTTCTCCATACCCATTAACAACGTAAAGAAGGCGGTGGACGACTTTATCAGCGACGGTAAGATAAAGTACGGTTGGCTCGGCGTTTCCCTTATCGAGGCGGATTCCGGAATGCTCGCGGAGCTTGGGCTAACCGGACGCAAGGGCGCCCTGGCGAGTCAGGTTTTCACCAATTCCCCGGCCGCGAAGGGCGGAATTCTTCCCGGAGACTTCGTGATCGCCCTCAACGGTCATGAGGTAAAGACCGTGGATCAGCTTGTCCGGGACGTGGGCGACCTGCCCGCGGGAAAGACCGCGGCCTTTACGGTCATTCGCCTTGGCAAGCAGCAGGAGATAAAGGTCAAGATCGAGCAGCGCGACGAGTCCACCGTGGCGGATTCGGCCAAGCTTTGGCCCGGTTTCGTTCCCTACACCCTCACGGATGAGATCAAGACCAGGCTTAAGCTCGAGTCCAACCAGAAGGGCGTTCTCGTGGCCAATGTCCAGGCCAAGAGCCCCGCGGCGGTCATGGGCCTCCAGGCGGGAGACGTCATCGTCAAGGTGAACGATAAACCCGTGCAGGGGCTCCATGATTTTTATAAAGCCCTGTCTTCGGAGGGAACCAGGGAGATCTGGTTCGACGTGATACGGGAGACCCAAACCGTTTCAACCATGCGGTATAAGAAATAACCCGCGCCGGCCAAGCCGGAACCGGGCCGGAGGTCGCTTTTGGCGCCCTCCGGCCCTTTTGCTTTTACTTGAGCAATTGAATAAAAAGGGTTACATTGGAACGATGAGAGGTTTTGCCCGATGAACAAGGAATTCCTTCCCTACGAGAAGGTACGCAACAACGCGCTGAAAATGGCCTACCGCATCCATCAAGACGGTTTTATCCCCGACGTGATTTACGTATCCCTCCGAGGCGGAGCCTATCTCGCCAACGTGATCAGCGAATATTTCAAGATCGTGCGCAAGGAGGCCCATCCGGTACTTTACGCCGCGGTGGTGGCCCGTTCGTATTCCGACATCCGGCAGAGGGACCGCGTCATGGTCGACGGCTGGACCTACTCTCCCGAGCACCTGAGGCACGGCGACAGGATCCTTCTGGTGGACGATATTTTCGATACCGGGCGTACCGTGAATCACCTGGTGGAAATTCTCCTGGAAAAGGGGATTCCCCGCAAGGACATAAAGGTGGCAGTGCACGACTACAAGTATTTTACCTTTCACGAGGAACAGCTCCCGATTCAGCCGGATTACTGGTGCCGCAAGCACGAAATAACAAAGCCCGAGGAAGACCGGTGGATCCATTACATGAGCCACGAGCTTATCGGTTTGAGCGACGCGGAACTCGAGGAGCACTATTTCAAGAACGATCCCGAGCTTAGGCCCGTATTAGCGGCCCTGAACGCGGCAAAATGATTTCCGGCGGCGGGTCGATCCATCGGAGGCACCCTGCGGCGGCGGGACTGTTGCTGCTGGCAGCGGCCCTCGCCACCGCGGAGGCTCCTGAACCGCAGATGTCCGCGTCGGTATCGCTCCCTCCGGGGGTCTACCCGACGCCGCAGCTAGTGGGAATTTCTGCGCCCGCCGGTTACAGGGCCGCCCTTTCACTAAACGGTTCTGCCGTAGACACTTCCTCCCTTCCCCTGTATCTCGACTCGCCCCGCGGGGAATCCCGGGACTATAACCTTTCGGTAACCCTCCTCAACCTCGATCCCGGGGCCGAGGGTACAGCGGAATCCTCAGGAATAACCCGGGACTACCGCTGGACCATCGACCGTAAGCCTCCGTCTCCCCCGGTTTTTTCGTGCGTTTCTTCCGAGGCGGGAGCCCTGGTTTCCTGCTCCATCGACGAGAGCGGAGTCATTCAATGGATCATGTGGCATCCCGACTACCGGGCCTCCTCATCGGGGAAGGGGCCATCCGGCCTGGAGCTCTTCGTTCCCACGGGAGCCCGGCTGTGCGCGTGGGGGATCGACGACGCCGGAAATCGGGGCCCCGCCGCGGTAAACGAGGCCAGTCCCGCTCCCGGGACGCCGCCCTTTAGGGTAGTCAATCCCGTTCCCGGCGAATGGGCCAATCCCCAAAGCCTCGTCATCCAGGCCGCCGAGGGACTTACGGTCAAGTATACAATCGACGGTACGGATCCTGCGTCGGGGGGCCAACCATACCTCAAACCCGAGGTTCTGGAGGCAACAGGGGTCGTTCTTTTACGCCTTTCGGTTTCCGATTCCGCGGGTAATGCCTGGTCTTCCAAGGTTCTCTATACCGTCACCCCCTCGGATCCGCCGCCCTTGGATGGATTCGATCCCTCCGAGGCCGTAAAGGAAGCGGGGGACTTCGCCGAATACTTCATTCCCGAGGGCTGTACCTGGGGAATCGGGGAGGGCCTGACCTCGTTGCCCGGGGGCAAGTCCGTCCTTTTCACCGGCGTGCGGGGAGTGCAAAGCCTGTATCCCCTGTCCGTGACCAGGGACGCAGCAACCTGGCGCTACGTCATAAGCTCCGGCAGCGTCGAAGGCCCTTCGGAAAGCCTTGCTGAGGGGCC
>QKDA01000251.1 GCA_003246765.1 Spirochaetales bacterium
CACGAAGGACTTGAGGCGCATCCAGGTATAGCGCATGACGCCGGAAAGCTTTGGTAAGTGCCAGGGAGGGAGTTCCATCACGAAGGGAGCGGGCTCCCCCCTGAACAGGGTATTCTTGAGCATGAAGCCCGTGAACACCGAGAGGACCACCCCCGCGAGATACAGGCTCAGCACGATCAGCCCCGAGCGGGCGCCGAAAAAGGCCGCGCCGAAGAGGGCGTAAACCGGGAGACGGGCGCCGCAGGACATGAAGGGCACCATGAATACCGCAATGTAGCGGTCCCGCTTGTTCTCAAGGGTTCGGGTGGCCATGACCGCGGGGACCGTGCAGCCGAAGCCCACGATCATCGGGATAAAGGCCTTACCCGGCAGGCCGACGGCCCTGAGGGCCCGGTCCATGACGAAGGCGGCCCGGGCCATGTAGCCCGAATCCTCCAGGAGAGAGAGGATGAGGAACATGAAAAACACGATGGGCACGAAGGTGGAAACGGTTTGGATGCCCGCCCCGATGCCTCCCGCGAGGATGGCGGTAAGCCATTCCGGCGAGCCGAGCGAAGCGAGCAGGGCGCCGAAGCCGTCCACGAAGACCGCCCCGAAGAGGATGTCGAAAAAATCGATAAAGGCCCCGCCCACGTTCATGACGGTCCAGAACATCAGGTACATGACCAGTAGGAAGACGGGAATGCCCAAGGCCCGGTGAAGGACCAGGCGGTCAAGCCTTTCGCCGAAGGGCGGGGACGAAGCGCCGCCGGAGGCCTCCCTTTTCGCGGCCCCCGCGGCCTCCGCGATAAAACCGTACTTGGCCGAGGCGATGACCGCGTCCGGCGAGTCCCCCAGGGCCGTCTCGATACGGGATATCTCCGCGTTAACCCCGGCGGAGTCGAGGGCCCCGACGGAGAAAGCCTTGGAGGAGAGGTACTCATCCCGTTCGAGTACCTTGAGGGCGAACCAGCGGGAATCCACGGCAAGGTCCCTCGCCAGGGGCTCCAGGGTGCCCGCCCACGCCGAAAGGGTTTGTTCCACCGCCTCGGGATAGCTCACCGCCGCCTTGGAGACCGCGGCGGAATCGATAAGGGAAAAGAGCCTGTCCTTGAGGGACCTCACGTCCTCCCTGACGGTGGCGCTCAGGGCTACCACCGGGACGCCCAAGGCCGCGGACAGGGCTTGCGGATCCACGGCAACGCCCTTTTTCGCCGCCAGGTCCACCATGTTGAGGGCTACCACGACAGGCACCCGCATCTCGATGAGATTGAGGGTGAGGAAGAGATTGCGCTCCAGATTCGAGGCGTCCACGATATTGAGGACCGCCCTGGCCTCCCCGGAAAGGAGATAGTCCCGGGCGACCCGCTCGTCCTCGGAGTGGCAGGAAAGGGAGTAGATGCCGGGAAGGTCCACCACAGAGACCCTCTCCCCGGAGGATTCCAGGGAACCGCTCTTTTTTTCCACCGTTACCCCGGGCCAGTTTCCCGTGCGCTGGCTGGAACCGGTAAGGGCGTTAAAGAGCGTGGTCTTTCCGGAGTTAGGGTTTCCCGCTATGGCGAGAACGGGGGCTTTTTTTTCCGCCATCATGCCCTCCTCACGAGAATCGCGTCGGCCTCGTCCTTGCGCAGGCTTAAGCTGAAGCCCCGAAGGCGAATTTCCACCGGGTCTCCCAGGGGAGCGACCCGCACTACCTCAAAGCAGGTTCCCTTCGTAAGGCCCATGGAAAGCAGCCTGTCGCGATAGGCGGGATCCGCCTTGGCGAACCCCTCCACGATGCCGGCGGCCCCGGCGCCCAGTCCCTTCAGTTTCGTTTCCATCTATCCGTAACTCCTTGAGCATGGTCTATTACTTAGTCAAGACTAACTTATAGGCTAAAAAAAATCAGCGAACCTCTATGGCGTCCGCCATTCCGCTTCCGAGCATTATCCGGGCTCCCATGACCTCGAGAATCATGGGCCCCGCGCCGGCGGCCTTCACGACCCTTACGGGTACGCCGGGGACAATGCCGAGATTCATGAGCCTGGCCCGCCGAACGTGGCCCCCGCGAACCGCGCACACCACCGCGCGCCTGCCGGCATTAAGAACGTCAATCGTCATGGGTCTCTCCTTCCAGTTCCAGTCCCGTACCGTCGAAATAACGGTCTATCGCGCCGCTCCCCTTCCCTACCCCGTCCCCTTCCCGGACAAAGCGCGTAAAGGAGCGTATCCATTCCTCCGGATCCTCGTGGGACACGTAGAGGTATTTTACGAACTGCGCAAGCCTCGCGAATACCGGGGCGGGCAGCGCGTGCTCCACCCGGCAGGCGGTCTCGTCGGCTATACCCTCCTGGCAGCCGAGAACCTGCGAGAAAAAGGCCTTCAGGAGCCTGTGCCGCTCGGTTATCCTCACCGCCTCGGCATAGCCGGTCTTAGTCAGGGTGATGCCGCCGTAGCGTTCATGGCTTATCAGCCCCTTCTTTTCGAGGGCCCCTACCGCGACGGTAACCGAGGGGTACCGTACCTTCAGGGCGGCGGCGATATCCTTCACCCGGGCCGCGTTCTTCGCGAGTATGAGTCTGTAGATAGCCTCGAGATAGTCCTCGAGGGATTCAGACAGGGTTTCGCCTTGTGCCATAGCAGAGTAATATTAGGTATCGCTAACTTTGTCAACCGCCTATAACTCGCATTTTCCCTCCAAGATGCTTTTTTCACGCCTGCGGCAGGGGCGCGACGACAGAGGGCAAAAAAAAGACGGGCCCTCGCGAGCCCGCCTTGAGAAGGAGAAAAGACCGCCTTTATCCGGGGGCCGATCAGCCCAGCCCGGTCTTGCGCCTGGTGTAGATGTCGTAGAGCACCGCCAGGAGGAGAACCGATGCCTTTACCACGTACTGCCACTGGGCGCCCAGGTTCATGAGGGACATACCGTTGTTGATGGCCGCCATGACGAGACCTCCCGTGATGGCGCCGATGACCGTCCCGATTCCGCCGGAGGTGGAGGCGCCTCCGATAAAGCAGGCCGCGATAGCGTCGAGCTCGAAGTTCTCTCCCGCCTGGGGAAGGGCCGAGTTCATGTAGCCCGTGAAGACCACCCCCGCCAAGCCCGCGAGTCCCCCCATGATCACGTGGACGATGAAGGTGACCATTTCGGAGTTGATGCCCGAGAGCTTCGCGGAGCGGGCGTTCCCGCCGACGGCGTAGATGTACCGGCCGATGATGATGTTGTTCATCATGAAGGTGAAGCCCACGATGGTGATTCCCAAAAGCACCGCCACTGTGGGGATGCCCCGGTAGGTGGCGAACTTCCAGGCCAGGGCCGCGATGAAGAGCCCCCAGGCGGCGATCTTGAGGACCTGCAGACCCATGGGAAGCACGTCGAAGCCGTTCCGGATCTTCTTTCGGCGCCCCGCTGCGTCGAGAACGACGATTATCGCGAACAGGAGGAGCCCCGCCGCGAGGGCCGTGGCGTGCAGGTCCCCGAAGGTAAGGGCGTCGATGTTCACGGTACCCGAGGCAATCTGCTTGAACTCGTCGTCCTTTAAGGAGACCGGGGTAACGTTGGTGATGATGTAGGTGAGTCCCCGGAAAAGGAGCATTCCCGCCAGGGTCACGATGAAGGCGGGAACCTTCAGGAAGGCTACCCAGGTGCCCTGGAACACGCCGATGGCGAGGCCGATGAAAACACTCGCCACGATGGTCGCAGCCATGCCGACCCCGGTGTTGTAGATCATGGCGCTCAAGGCCCCGACGAAGGCGCAGACCCGTCCCACCGAAAGGTCGATGTTGCCGATGATGATGACCTGCACCATTCCCACCGCCAGGAGCAGG
This sequence comes from Spirochaetales bacterium, assembly GCA_003246765.1. Lineage (GTDB taxonomy): Bacteria > Spirochaetota > Spirochaetia > Treponematales > Treponemataceae > Teretinema. The sequence goes on from QKDA01000251.1 coordinate 3,787, forward strand.
ATGTAGCTGTTCTGCATGAAGATGTTCGTGATGTTGCGGGAGTTAAGGTTAACCCCGCCGGTCAGGAACGAGAAGATGATCATGATGAGCGCGAGCATGATCACCATGGAATAGTTTCTCATGTTCGACATGAGATAGGAGCGCACGGTTATCGTCCGGGCCTTCCTCGCGGTTGTGTCGTTCATTGTGCCTTATCCTCCTCGTGCACAAGGGCAAGATGCATGATTTTTTCCTGGGTGGCCTCGTTCCGGTTCAGCATTCCCTTGATGCGGCCCTCGTTCATGACGTAGATGCGGTCCGCCAGGGAAAGGGCCTCCGGAAGCTCCGAGGTCACCATCACGACGCTTTTACCTTCCTTCACGAGCCCGTCGATGATCGCGTAGATCTCGAACTTGGCCCCCACGTCGATTCCCCGGGTAGGCTCGTCCACGATGAAGATGTCCGGGTCCGCCAGGAGACAGCGGCTCAAGACCACCTTCTGCTGGTTCCCGCCTGAAAGGTTCCGGGCCAGCTGGTTTATCGAGGGGGTCTTGATGCGCAGGGACTTCCGGTACTTTTCCGCCTCCGAGATCTCCCGGTGGGAATCCACCACCCCGAGGGTGGAAAGCTTCGCGAGGCTCGAGCTTGAGATGTTGGTCTTGATGTCCTGAATGAGCACGAGCCCCAGGGTCTTGCGGTCCTCCGACACGTAGCCTATCCCCGAGTCCAGGGCCTTTCGGGGGGTCGAGGTGTCCGCCGGCATTCCCTTCACGAGGAGTTCCCCTTCCGCGCGGGAGCCGTAGGAGCGGCCGTAGAGGCTCATCATGAGCTCCGTCCGCCCGGCGCCCATGGGGCCGCAGAAGGCGACGATCTCGCCCTTCTTCACGTGGAAGCTCACGTTGTCCACCACCTTCATGGAATGGTAATCCGGGTGGTACACCGTCCAGTCCTTAACCTCCAGCACGGTTTCGCCGATATCGCCCCCGGCTCGCTCGTAGGCGATGCCCAGCTCCCGGCCCACCATGTCCCGGATGATGGTCTTCTCGTCCAGCCGGTCTTCCTTCACGTCGAAGGTGGAGATGGAGCGGCCGTCCCGGAGGATGGTCACGGAGTCGGCGATCTTGAGCACCTCCTTGAGCTTGTGGCTTATCATGATGGAGGTTATGCCCTGCCGCTTGAGTTCCAGGATGAGGTCCAGGAGCTTGTTGCTTTCGTCGTCGTTGAGGGAACTGGTGGGCTCGTCCAGGATGAGGAGCTCCACCTTCTTGGAAAGGGCCCGGGCAATTTCCACCAGCTGCTGCTTTCCGACGCCGAGCTTGCTCACGACGGTGGAGGGGTTTTCGTCGAGGCCCACCTGCTCGAGGTGCTTGCGGGACTCGATAATATAGCGGTCCCAGTCGATGACCCCGAATTTCGTGGCCATGTGACCGAGAAATATGTTCTCGTAGATGGTGAGATAGGGGCTCAAGGCGAGTTCCTGGTGGATAATCGCCAGGCCTTCCCGCTCCGAGTCCTTTACGCTCGAGTAATGGGTTTCCTTTCCCTTGAAGATTACCTTTCCCTCGTAGGAACCCTTGGGGTAAACCCCGGAGATGACGCTCATGAGGGTGGATTTCCCGGCGCCGTTCTCGCCGCACAGGGAGTGGATCTCCCCGCGCTTTACCTTGAGACTGACGTTGTCCAGGGCGCGGACCCCCGGGAAGTCCTTGGTCAGGTTCTCGATTTCCAGAATGTAGTCGCTCACTGTTATCCTTCCCGTCGCGGCGACAAAACCGCCGCGTGATCAAACGGAAGCGCCGGCCGCGCGCTCCGTAGTCGGGGCTGCGGCCGGCGCTGAAGAGAGGAGGGCTTTACTTGATGTCTTCGGCCTTGTAGTAGCCGGAGTCGATCATGATCGCCTTGTAGTTGTCCTTGGTCACGATGACCGGCTCGAGGAGATAGGCCTTCACGACCTTCTTGCCGGTGTCGTAGGACTCGCTGTCAAGGCGGGCCCCGGCGATCGCGGGGGTGGCGCCCTTGAGGAGGGCGTCGGCGAGCTCAATGGTGGCGGTGGCGAGCTTGCGGGTGTCCTTGAAGACGGTCATGTACTGCTTGCCGTCGCGGATGGCCGCGATGGATGCGGCTTCGCCGTCCTGTCCGGTGCACACGGGGAGCTTGCCGCCGGCATACTTCGCGTCGGAGGCGCAGGCTTCCTGGATGGCGCGGGAAAGGGTGTCGTTGGGCGCGAGGATACCGTCGAGAACCACGTTCTTGGCGTCGTTGTTGAGGAGGTTCTCCATGCGGGTCTTGGCGACGTCGGCTCTCCAGTTCTCGGTGGTGATCTTCATGAAGTCGGGGTCCGAGGACTTGAGGGGAGCGGGTCCGACGAGCTTGAGGGCGCCCTTCTCAACGTAGGGGCGGAGAACGTCGATGGCGCCGTCGAAGAACACCTTGGCGTTGTTGTCCGTGGGGGAGCCGGCGAACAGGGTGATGTACTTGGGCTTGTCCTTGGTGGCGGCGGCGAGGTTGAGGGCGGTCTCGAGGGCCTTTCCCTGGAACTGTCCGACCTTGTAGTTGTCGAAGGTGATGTAGTAGTCGTAGTCCTTCGAGCCGGTGATGAGGCGGTCGTAGGCGATCACGGTGACCTTGTCGCGGGCGGCGTCGGCCACGGCGGACACCACTCCCTCGTTCACGGAACCGATGACCAGGAGCTTGGCGCCCTTGGTGAGGAAGTCCTGAATCTGCTGGTTCTGCTTGCTCTGGTCGGCGTCTCCGAAGGCGACCTCGGCCTTATAGCCCTTGGCCTGGGCGTCGGCGAGCAGGGCCGCGCCGTCTTTCTGCCAGCGCTCGACGTGGGTTTCGGGCATGGCGAGGCCGATAAAGGCGCTGCCCTTCTTGTCGGAAGTTCCTCCGGCGAAGGCCACTCCCGCGGCGGCTACGAGGGCAATGACGCCCATAACTGACTTTTTCATACGCATTCCTCCTTAATGAAAACGGGTCATGAAAAGATGCGTACAGTATCCCCCCGGAGGGGGATTCCTGAGAACGGTAGGTTTTTTACCAAGGAGGGGAAAATACCGATCCCGGGCCGCCTTGACCCGGGACGGAAGGGAAAAATTTTAAGCGGTTTTTTTACCGGTTTCCCGGTACCACCGACACGTTGCGGTACACGTCCGCGGCGGAATGGAAACCGTCGTGGATCACCGTGGAGTCCAGGTTGGAGCGGTACACCGCCACGGGCACCTCCATAAAGAAGGGAACCTGGGAGCCGTTCTTGTTGTCCACGAAACGGTCGGCGGAAGGCTTTTCGCCCCGGGAGAGGGAAACCGCGAGGCGGGCCGCGCTGGTGGCGAGCTTTGCCAGGGGCTTGTAGACCGTCATGAGCTGGGTGCCTTCCGCCACCTTTTGGCAGGCCCCGATATCCGCGTCCTGGCCTACCACCGCCACCGTTCCCGCCAGGCGCCGTTCCGATAGGAGCTGAATCGCCGCCTGGGCTATCTGGTCGTTGGCGCAGGAAATGGCCTGAATGTCCGTGGTCCGGTCCAATACCGCCCCGATCCGGTCTCGGGCCTCGTCGAAACTCCACTCCTCGAGCCATAGCTCGTCTACCAGCCGAACCCTTCCCGCCTCTATGGAGGGATCGAGCTCCTCATGGAGGCCCGCGTTGACCTCGAAGCTGTTGTTGTCCCTGACGGAACCGTTCACCACGAGATAGTTGCCCTGGGGAACCGCGCCCAGCAGGGCCTTGGCAAACAGGCGGCCCACCTCCCGGTTGTCGAAGGAAGCGTAGGCGTCGATGGGGGTTCCCAGGATGAGCCGGTCGTAGGCGATCACCGGAATGCCCGCTTCCCGGGCCTTCTTTACGATGGGAGCGAGCAGCTCCGAGTCGTGGGCGATAAGCACCAGGGCGTCAATGTCCCGGCGGAGGAGAAAATTCACCTGGGCGATCTGCTCCTTCGCTCCCCCCGCGGACATCTGGACGATAACCTCCGCCCCCAGGTCACGGGCGGCGCCGGTGAAGATCTTGATGTCCTTGTTCCAACGCTCGAGCACGAAGGTGTCCGTGGCTACGGAAAAGCCGATGCGAACGGGCATGGCCGCGTCCTTCACCGGCTGGGTCCGGCGGCAGCCCGCCAGGGAAGATAAAAGGGCGAGCCATGCGAGGAGGATAAGGGCGGCGGAAGGGGCGTGGAGCCGGGAGGGGCTATTCAGGGTTGTCCTCCGGTTGGGACGGCGCCGCGTCGAAGCGGTCCTGTCCGGCATAGGCCTTCGGGGAGAGGCCTGTCCGCTTGCGGAAGGCCTTTGAGAAGTAGTTAGGATCCTGGAAACCCACCGCATGGGCTACCTCCTTGACGCTTAAGCTCCGCTCCCGGAGGAGCCGTTCCGCCGTTTCGACCCGCAAGGCGGTAAGGTATTCCACGAAGGATACCGAAAGGTACTCCCCGAAAATCCGGCTGAGGTAAGCCGGGGAAACCCGGGCCTCCTCGGCGACGTCCGAGAGCTGGAGGCACTCGTGGTAGCGGGAGGCGATGAAGGACAGAGCCCGAACGAGGGGGACCGGGAGATTGGCGCTCCGCTCCCGTTCCGCCAGGCCCGCCAGGGCCGCGACCGCCGGGTCCGACCAGCGCTCGCAGGCGGCGGCGTCCCTCAGGGGGGCCGCCTCCGCGGCGGGATCCAGCTCCGTCTCCGCGGGGCCGCCCCCTCCCGCCCGGTAGAGGCCGGTCACGTCGTCCAGAAGGAGGGTCAGGGCGGACACGAGTCGAAGCTTCGCCTCCTCGAAGGGAAAGGCCGCAAAGCAGTCGTCTCTCCATTCGGCGAACCGGGAGCGAAAGTCCTCGGCGGCGGTAAACCCCAGCTTTTGCCTCAGGGCGGTAAGCCCGACCCGGTGGCGGACCAGGGCGTCGCTTCTTTGCCTCAGGGACTGGAGGCGCTCCAGCGCCCCGAAGCGGGAGGAAGAAAAATCCGGCGCCGACGCGGGCGACCCGGCGCCGATCCACCGGGGAGTCCCCCTGCCGACGGCCTCGTCCAGGGCCGCGCAAAGGTCCCGCTCAAACCGGGCCCCGTCGGCCTCGCCAGACACGAAATACACCGAAAGACCCAGGTGGCGGCCGAAAAGAAAGCGGTATTTTAGGGAAAGGATCTCGTTGGCCCGGCCGAAGGCCCTGAGGGAGTCCGCCTGAACGGAATCGAGGGCGGCCAGCGCCACGAGGCCCCGGTCCGACTCGAGGTTCAGCGCCGCCCGAAAGGCGGCCCAGCGGTCATGGGTCAGGGGAGCCGTGATCCCGTCACGCAGAAAGGCCTCTTCCATAAGGTCCCGTTCGGCGCCGCTTCTGGAAGACGGCGACTCCCCGGAGGCGCGTTCCCGGCCGGGGCGCTCCCGCTCGAGCCGCTCCCGCACGGAATCGAGGGTTTCCGTGAAAACCCGGCGGGTCACGGGTTTCACGAGGTAGGCGTGAATCCCCAGGGGGATGGCCCTGCGGGCGAGGTCAAAGCGCTCGTAGGCAGTGGAAAGGATAAAGACCGTGGAAGGCACGCTCTCATGTACCCGGGCGATGGTCTCAAGACCGTCCATGCCGGGCATGCTTATGTCCATGAATACCACGTCGGGCCGTTTTTCGAGAATCTCCCGGAGGGCCTCGCCCCCGCTTCGGGCCGTCCCGGCGCAGCGAAAGCCCTCGATGCCCTCGGCGAGCATGTGGGAATAGCTCTCGAGAACCGGTTCCTCGTCGTCCACTATCAGCACGGTATACACGGCTTGCTCCCGACTTGCAGTTTGATGCGGACCGTGGTTCCCCGGGGAACCTGCGATTCTATGGCCACCACCTCAGGATCGTCGGGCCAAAAGAGCCTCAGCCTTTGAACCACGTTCTCAAGGCCCATCACCTTCGACCCGGAAACCTCCGCGGCCCCGTCGGCTCCCCCTTCCCCAAAGGCGTCCGCCCGGGGGGAGGTACGTTTCAGCAGGGCGTCCACGGTCTCGCTCTCCATTCCCCGGCCGTTGTCAGACACCGTGAGCTCCAGCCGGTTCCCCTCGAGGCGGACCCTCACCTCGATGGAGTTTCGTTCCCCTTCCTCCCGTTCGACCCCCCGGAAGGCGTGCACCACGCAGTTTTCGACCAAGGGCTGGAGAATGGTGACGGGAACCTCGTAGCGGTCCAAAAACTCTTCGGGACAGTCCAGGACGAGATCCAGGTTCTTCGGAAACCGAACCTTCAAAAGCCAAAAATAGGACTCCAGCCCCTCAATCTCGTGCCTCAGGGGAACGAGAGGGGCCTTTTCCCGAATGTTGTGCCTCAGGAGCGTGGAAAGCCGGTCCATATAGTCCCCGGTCCGCTCCGCCCCCTCCACGATGGCGAGCTGGATGCCCGTGTTCAGGGAGTTAAAGAGAAAATGGGGATTCATCTGGGCCTGCATGGTATAGAGTTCCATCCTCCGGAGGCTTCCTTCCAGGCGCATGGAGCGGACCCGCTCCCTGAGGTATTCCTGCTCCACCCGTCGCTGCCACTTGAGCTCCTCCACGTAGGTGTGGATATCCCGCTTCATGCGGTTGAAGGCGCCGATCACGCCGTCCATCTCGCTGATGGAGGAAAGGCTCACGTCCTCCCCCTCGAAGTCTCCCGAGGAAATCCGGCGGGCGGCGTCGGAGAGGGCCGACATGGGCCGGGCGATCTTGTCTACCATGGCCAGGATAACCAGGGCGGAAAAAACGGATATGCTCAGGATAAAGGCGAGATTCCAGGACTGGACCGAGCGGCTCCTTTCAACCGCACTCCGATACTCGCCCGCCTGTTCCGCCAACCGCGCCGAGGATATGGCCTCGATTCGCTCGTCGATATACTCCAGGGCCTCCCTGGAGCGCTCGTAGAGGCTCGTATAGCCCGCCACGTCCAGGCCGCGCTTTTCGTCGATCACCCTGTCCGTGAGATCCAGGTAGGAGAGAATCAGGGAATGAACCTCCACCTCCTGGAGTAAAAGGGGGTCCGCGGGAATGAACTGGGACGGAGGGAGGGAGGAGCGGAGGTTTTGGGAGCGCACCAGGAGATCCGAAAGGGCATTGGACGACCGGGTGGCCAGGTAATCGAGCAAGGGAGCCTGATAGTCCTCCAGGGACAGCTGGAGGGACCTGATTTCCAGCTGCCGGCCGAAACCGCGGTTCATGGAATCCTGGAGGCGGATGGTGGAATACAGGACCCACGCCGCCGAAAGGGCCAGGAGGGGAAGCACCGCCAGGACCCCGGCGAGAACCTGGGCGCGAAAGGAATGGAACACGGGACGGCCCACTCTCACGGCTGAGACCTCCCCGCGGCGAAACGCGTCAGGTTTTCCCGGCTCACCACCGCGAGACCCGTATCCACCGAGGAGGAGGCGTACCCGGAACCGCTGAGCTCCGCCAGTATCCGAATGGCCTCGGCCCCGATGAGCCGGGGGTCCGCCGCGACGGAGCCCGTGACGATGCCCTTGCGGACGTATTCGGCGACCGCGGGGCCCGAGCCGGAGCCTACCACCGCTACCCGTCCCACGAGGTTTAGGTCGATCAGGGCCTGGCTTCCCGCCACGGTATCCCGTTCGTCGGTGAAAACCACCGCCGAAAGGTCCGGCGTCGCGTGTACCAGCTCATAGATGACCTGTTCCGCGTCCTGGGGGTTGAGGGCGGTATACCGCGCCTCGATGCGCCCGCCTTTCATGGACGGGGAAGCGGCGGAAAGGGCGCTCCTCAGCCCCATCTCAAAAAGCTCCCGTTCCGCGAAGACCGAGGGGGATTTATCGCTGTAGACCACGGCGACGGTCCCCTGCTCTCCCCGGATAGCCAGCTCCTCCGCGATGAGGGAGCCCGCCTTCCTTCCCCAGTCGTAATTATTGGTTCCCACGAAGGTTCTCGGCTGTTCCGAGGGAATTGCCCGGTTCACCAAGACCAGGGGAAGCCCCGACGCGGCGACGGCGTCAAGCCGGGCCCTGAGGGCGGTGGTATCCGAGATCGGGCAAAGCGCGATGCCGTCAGCCCCCAGCATGGGGGCGAACTCCAGGGACGAGCCGTCGATTCCAAGATAGTGTACCGAGAGGGCGGCCCCCGCCTCCCCCGCGGCCTGGAGCGCCCCCTCCGCGAGACTCTCGAAGAAGGCCCCCCCGTCCCGGGGAACGAAGAGGGCCAGGTGATACCGCGCGGCTTCCCCGGAGCCTCCGATCCTCTCCCCCGGCATGGGGGCGCGGAGCTGAAAGGCCGTTACGGCAAAGGTTGCGAGGGATACCGCCCCCGAAAGGGCCAGGGCAAGGCGGAAGGAGTACTTTTTCACAGGCTCCGGGTGAAGATATCGCTTTTTTCCAGAAGGCTCTCCACGGTCTCAAAACCGAGCTTTCCCAACAGCTCCACGACGTAGGGATTGTCGATAGGGGTCGGATGGACCGATTCGTCCCCGTAGGCCGCCACCTCGCGGCGCCCGTCTTCCCGGGGAATTATGACCCGGGGCCCGCCCACGCAGCCGCCCACGCAGCCCATTCCCTCATAGAAGTTGGCACCGCCCTTTCCGGCGAGGATGTCGGCGACCATGGCCTTGCATTCGGGAACCCCGCTGGCGGCCCTGGAGGCGAGGGGAATGGGCCTGTCGGCCCGGATGCGGGAAAGGGTATCCGAAACGGCGGCGCTCACCCCCCCGGAGTAGGCGTAGGTGCGCCCCGCGCGGGAGGCATGCTCCCGGTCGTCCTCTTCCATCGACGCCGGATCGATCTCCAAGATCGAAAAGACCTCTTTCATCTCCTGAAAGGTAAGCACGAAGTCCACCGCGTCGGCCACGTCCGCCTCCCGGGCTTCGGATTTTTTCGCGAGGCAGGGTCCTACGAATACGGTGCGGGCCTCGGGGTAGAGCTTCTTGACCACTCTCCCGGCGGCGACCATGGGGGAAACCGCGGGGGGCACATGGGGCACCAGGTCGGCGTAAAGCTTTCGGATCATGGCGATCCACATGGGGCAGCAGCAGCTCGTAAGCTGATAATCCCTTTCCGAAAGCACGTGCTTGTCGAATTCCAGCGCTTCTTTCAGGGTTAGCATGTCGGCGAAGAGGGCAACCTCTATCATTCCCGCGAAACCCGCCCTTTTCAGGGCCGCCCTCAGCCTGCCGGGGGTGACCCCCTCGCCGAACTGGCCGATAAAGGCGGGGGCTACCAGGGCATACACCGGCTTGCCCCCCCAGCGCACGGTACGGAGGGCCGCAACGGCGTCTTTTCCCGCGGCCAGCTTATGGGCCCTGCAGGCCTCGATGCACATCTCGCAGCCCACGCAGCTTGCCTCGTCTATCTTGATATCCCCTGCCTCGCCGGGATGGATGGCGTGAAACTCGCAGACCGAGCCGCAGGGGGCGCCGCTCCCGCAGTCGCAGGGCCCGGTGCGGACCACCACGGGATGCCCTTTCGGGTTGAGCAGGCAGTCCATCTGGCTGTCGCCAATGGACTCCAGGCGATTCAGGTACTCCTCGTCCCTATCCTTCAGGGCATGAACCAAAACCTCAAAATAGAGCTCGTCAAAAGTCTTCACGGGGCGCCTCCGACAGGGAGTATACCTTGCGGGGGAGAATTGCGCAAATTCCCGCCTACTTCAGCAGGACCCGAATCGGGGGAATCCGGCGAAGCGCCGCTGACAGCGCCAGGGTCGCCAGGTACGCCAGGGGAAAGACTGCGGCATGCTTTACCAGGGGCGGCGCAAGCCAGGGACGCAAGGCCAGGGACAGGGCGATCAGCACCGGGGCGTGAAGAAAATACACGGCGAAGGAATTTTCCGCCAGAAATCGGGATACCGCCGTTTCCCGGTCAAACCGGCGACGGAACAGCCACAGAAGCCCTACCGAAACGCTCACGGCGGTAAAGGACTCCCAAAGGGCATAGAGGCCGCTCTGCCAGGTTCCGCCGCCGTAAATGGCCCCGCTCCCCTCCAGGGTCCCGCCGAGGATCATCACGGCGGCCCATAGGGGGATGCCGATTCCGAGGCCCACCGCGAGGGCGCGGCGGCCCCAGGTTTCCGTAACTTCCTCGAGCCAGAGCCCCTCTCCCGAACGGACGCCGAGGACGAACAGGGCGATATAGGCAGGAAAAAAGCACAGCTGCAGGTTGGCGACGGAGGTTCCTACGGGGAAGGGGATACGGATGGCGCGAAAGAGAACGTAGGGCAGCGTGAACAGGAGCAGGGCTTCCACGAACCATAGGGGGCCGGTCCCCCCGACCCAGTCCAGGGAAGCGAGGTAGCGTCCGTAGGCCGCAAGGGGCGAAAGGGAGCGGACGTTGGAATAGTTCATCAGGACGTAGGCGATGAAGGGGGTTACCAGGAACACGTAGGCGAGAAGGGGCGCCCCCAGGCGGAAGAGCCGCTCCCGGAGGAAGGGCGCCGTGCCCCGGCGGGCAAGGGAGCGGGCGGCGAAATGCCCCCCGATAAAAAAGAGAAGACCCATGAACCATGCCTGGGTAAAGGAGCCGTAAAAACCGAAGACCAGGAGGGAGAGGGTGTCGAGGCTGCCGCTGGACACCTCGGTGTAGTACCACCCCCCTATGCCGCTGTAGGTCACGTTGGAATGCATGGCGACTACGAGGAGAATCACGAAGGATCGGACCGCGTCCAGGTAGGCGGAACGGGCGGAAGGGATGGAAGGTTCGGGCATGGGAGCCTCCAGGGGTTTAGATTCAGCCCCGGGTCAAGGGGCTCCCCTCCACTCTATCACGCCCGGCGCCCATGGCCTATACTGAGGCCCATAGCCTATACTGAAGGGGGAGGCCCTATGTATCCGATTCGGGAGTACGAAAAGAAACTTGCCTCGTTCCGACGTCTCATGCTCCGGCACCGGTCCCTTTCAGGCGTCCGCCTGGAGGAAGGGAAATGGAGCCTCGCCGAGATGCTCGCCCACCTTATGGACTCCGCGGCGAACAACCACCAACGGTTCGTCCGCCTCCAACTCGAGCGGGAACTCGACTTTCCCGGCTATGACGCGGAGGGATGGGTTCGGGTAACTAAGCCGAATGACTACGGCTACCTTCCCTTGGTCCGCCTGTGGGAAGGGTATAACCGTTTCATCCTCCACCTGATCGCCCAGGTAGACGAGGGCTGCCTCGGCTACCTGTGGAAAACCCCCGAGGGGGAACTCACCCTGGACTTCCTCATCCGGGACTATTGGCGGCACATGGACTGGCACCGGGAGCTCTTCGAGCGGAGGGTCGCGGAGATAAAGGCAGCCCGGCGAGCTCAAGGCAGGAGGCATAAGCCTCACGAACCGCCCAGGCCGTAGACGCGGAACCAGCTTCCCCAGGGGGTCGGCTTCGCGGAATCCCAGGCGTCTACCAGGTCGAGGTATTCCACCCCGCCCCCGTTTCCGCACCAGGACCACGCGAAATACCCGATTCCGTACTCCCGGGCCAAGGCGACCACCGCCCCTTCCGCCACGTCGCCGTCGGAATGGCGGTCGCCAAACTCTCCCACCACCAGGGGAATTCCACGGTCGTGAAAGGACTTGAGATATTCGCGAACCTTGGCCTCCGTGCCGTATACCCCGTACATGTGTACCGAAAAGACGGTGTTTTCCAGGGGATCCGCGGCCAGCACCCCGGGGGCCCCCGCCCGCATGGTCCCGCTCCAGTCCTGACCCCAGTTCGGGGCGTCCGCCAGGAGGGTATTGCGTATTCCCGCATCCCGAAGCTCCCCTATGGCGGCCGCGGTGTCCCGGGCCCAGGCGTCGGTCCCGAGGTTGCCGAAGGGTTCGTTGCCCAGGTTTACCGCGGCGAAATCCTCCCAGTCCCCCAGCACCCCCGCAAGCTCCTTCCAGTAACGGGCGGCCTCCGCCAGGGAACAGGCGGCGGCGTCCTCCCCGTAGCCCGTGGTGTCGTGTACCTCCAGGACCACCGCGGCGAAACCCAGGTCCCATGCGGTTTCCAGTATGTCCCTCACCTCGGCGGGCCCGGTTTTCTCGTACCTATGCCCGTTGGAGAGCACTACCCGCGCCGCGTTGGCCCCCCAGGACCGGATGCCCGAAAGGGAGGCGTCCAACCTTGAGGGATACCAGGCGTGCCCGTGGTTGATTCCCCTCAGGGAGGAGGTGTCCACCGTAAGGGAAGGCCCCTCCGGGCGGGGGCGGTCGGTTCCCTCGGGCTCGGCGACATTCTTGCAAGCCCCGAAAGGGAGCGAAAGCGCGAGGAACAGGAAGAGAGCCGTCAAAGGGGCGGCGCGTCGCCGAAGGGCCTGAATCATTAAGGTCTCACTCGACGGTCACCGCGTCTACGTAAACCGCCGACGTCCCCGACGCCCCGGAACCCGCGACGTACTGAACGCCGATCTCCCGGACGTCTCCAAGATTGGCCACGGAGGAAAGGGAGAGGCTCAGGGTATACCCGGCGGTTCCGGAGCCGATGGACACGGCGCCGCCGTCGTACCAGCTCCAGGAGGAGCCTGTCTTTACGTAGAGCTTGGCGAAACCTCCGGCCCAATTGCCCCAGGACGCCCGCCGGACTACCGCCTTCAGCTTGGTCTTTCCCGAGAGGGAACGGGAACCCGGCACCGCGAGATAAAGCTGCTTGCCCGAGGACAGGGCAACGTCGGCCTTTAGGGAGGAGGCGCCTTCGGCCTTCCATTCGGTTACCGTCCAGGGACCGGCGGAAACCCCGGAACCGGTCCAGCCCTGGGTCGAGCCCTCAAAACCGAAAAGGGTCGACGTTCCGCCGCTCCCGCCCGGGGGAACCGACGACCCCGAGAGTCCCGCCGAACGGAACCAGCTTCCCCAGGAGGTGGGCTTTGAGGAATCCCAGGAATTGACCAGGTCTAGATACTCCACGCCCCCGCCGTTTCCGCACCAGGACCAGGCAAAGTAACCGAAGCCGTATTCCTGGGCGCAGGAAAGCACCGAAACCTCGTCCACGTCACCGTCGGAATGGTAGTTTCCGAATTCGCCGATCACCAGGGACAGTCCCCGGTCGGCGAAGGACTTCATATAGGAGCGGATCTTGCTCTCGCTGTTGTAAACCCCGTACATATGCACGGAAAACACGACGTTCCTGAGGCTGTCCGCGGCCAATACCGTCGGGGCGTTGTCCCGCATGGTATTGCTCCAATCCTGACCCCAGTTGGGGGCGTCCGCCATGAGGGTGTGCCGGAAGCCCGCGGTCCTGATGGCCTTCACCGCGCTCACGGTGTCCGCGGTCCAATTGCCGTATCCCGAATTGCCGTAGGGCTCATTGCCGATGTTGATGACCGCGAAGCCTTCCTGCCCCGAGAGGACGGTCTTTAGCTCCTTCCAGTACGCCACCGCGGAAGCCAGGGAGCAGGCGGAGCCGTCCTCGCCGTAACCCGTCGTATCGTGAACCTCCAGGACCACCGAGGTAAACCCGAGAGCCTTGGCCTTGGAAAGTATGGCCGAAACCTGGGAAGCGGGAGTCTTCGGGTAGCGGTGCCCGTTGGAGAGGACCACCCGCACGGAAGTCGCCCCCCACTGCCGAATCCCCGAAAGGGAGGCGTCCAGTCTGTCCGTGTACCAGGCATGGGCATGGTTGATACCCCGCATGGACGAGGAGGCCACTGCCCGGGAGGCTGAGGCGGAGGGATTTTCGCCCGCGGAACCGCCCGTACTCAGGGGATTCGCGCAGGAACCGAGGATAAAGGCGCCGGAGAGCGCCAGTACGGCCAAAGTCTTTCTCATGGCTTGCTCCTTCCTTCATAAAAAAAGCCCAGGAAGATTTCGAACTCCTCTCGGGGTATACACTATAGAGAAACCGGTTTCTCTATAAGAGAATTATACCACCCTGTGGGGAGGGGTCAAGAAAAAAGGAGGAAACCCGGAAAGTTTCTCTCCTGCGGAGGGGAGAAGCCTTTCCGGGAGTCTTTTTTAAAGAGCCGTAAACTCGATGACCGCGCTGGACCAGTCGCCCCGGAGCCCCGTGGCGAGCCCCCGGGCCATGAGGGCGGCGCCGCTCCACTCGCCTCCGGCGCCGCATCCTGCGGCGCTGCCGGCGAAGTCCGCCCAGGGATTCCCCGGAGCCGGAAAAGAACCTTGGGGATCCCGGGTCACCCGGTATGTTAGGGAGGGGTCGAGACCCGCAAGGGCAAGGGCGCTCACGTGGTGGGCCTGGCGGTCCCGGGGCAGATAGGCGAAGAGCACGGCCCTTCGCTTATCCTCGGAAACGTAAAGCCTTCCGGAAAGCCCCTCCCCTCCGGGAGTATCCCCCCGGGAAGAGAGTCTGTAGAGGTCCCCCCCCTGTATGAGGGGCCTCAGTTCCTTGTAGCGGGCAGTCAGGGCCGCCGCCTCGGCAAACTCGCCTTCGTCCCACTTTCCGATATCCTCCCCGATGCCGAGAACCCCCGCCATGGCCGCGTGAAACCGGAAGGCCAGGGGAATGGACCTGCGGGTGAGCCAGTTCTTCTCTCCCGTGACCCAGGCCTCCATGAGGTGGGCCCCGTAGGCGAGGGAAAAGCCTTCCTGGATGCCGAGTCGGTCCAGGGCGTCCCTATTGTCGCTGGGCCATACCTGGTCAAACCGTTCGAGAATGCCCATATCCACCCGCCCGCCCCCGCCTGAGCAGGACTGGAAGGCAACGCCGGGGTGCCGCTCCCTGAGGGTATCCGCGATTCGCCACAGGGCCCGGGTATGGGCAGTCCAAACGGAACGGCCCAAGGCGGAAGGCACGGAATCCGCGGAAGCTCCGCGATCGGAACCGGCCGAAAAGTCCGCCGCCGTACCCGGTTCGGCGATGCTGCGGTTGAGATCCCATTTAACGAAGGAAATGTCGTTTTCCGTAAGGAGCCGGTCCATGGTCTCGAGAAGCCATGCCTCCACCTCGCTCATGGCGAGATTGAGCACGAGCTGGTTCCTCATCTCCGTGGGTTTCCTGCCGGGAAAGCGGTAAACCCAATCGGGATGGGCTCGGTAGAGCTCGCTGTCGGGGTTTACCATCTCCGGTTCCACCCACAGGCCGAACCGCATGCCCAATTCCCGGACCCTCGCGATCAGGGGACCGAGTCCCCGGGGGAATTTGCCGGAATTCACCTGCCAGTCCCCGAGACCCGCCCGGTCGGAATTGCGGGCGCCGAACCAGCCGTCGTCCATAACGAAAAGCTCCACCCCGAGGCGGGCGGCCTGTTCAGCCAGGCGCATCTGATCCGCCTCGTTCACGCCGAAGGCGGTAGCTTCCCAGGAATTATAGAGCACCGGCCGCCAGGGAGCGCCGGCCCCTGTCGTGCCGTAGACCTTCTTTCGGGGAAGAAATTCCCTCTGCCAGGCATGGAGGGCCCGGCTCATGGCGCCAAAGCCCCCGTCGGTATAGCCGAAAAGGAACCAGGGCGACTCAAGGCATTCCCCGGGAACCGCGGTCTCCCCGAAATCAAAGTCGTTCATTCCCGCCGCAACCCGGACCATGCCGAAGGCGTCCCGCTCGAGGGAAACCTTCCAGTTGCCGCTCCAGGCGAGGGCGCCGAACCACACCTCTCCCGATTCCTCCCGGCTTTCGCCCCGGGGGTCCAGGGCAAAGAAGGGATTCGCGTGCTGGCTCGTGAAGCCCCGGCGGCTCTCGAGCACCGTAAGGCCGCAGCCGAGTTCCTGCCGGCGAACCCGGGTTTCCCCGGCCCAGTGGCCCTGCAGGCTGGTAAGGCGGTAGGCTTCGTCCCGCCGCGGATACAGCAGGCCCGAAAAAAAGCGCTCCAGCCGGATCGCCTGGGGGCCCCTGTTCGTCAGGCGGGAACGGGTTCGGATGAGGTCAAGCTCGACGAAGAGCTCGAACTCCGCCGTCACCGCGAGGCCCGTCAGGGGATCCTCGAGATCGATCTCGAGAACCTCGCCGCGGACGCGGAAATCCCGGTAGTAGAGCCTCAGGTCCCGTATTCCGCCGGCGGTCTCTCCCTTGAGGGCGCATTCCCCGTAGCGGGCCCCGCCCCAGGCGGGATAGGTCTCGGGGCTTAAGCCCTCGGGGGAAGAAAATGAGGCCCAGCCGGGATCAAGGGCCGCAACAGGATAGTCCTGAAGCGAAGGAAGCCTTGAGCCGTACCAAACCGTCAGGAGAAGGCTCTCCCGGCTACCGGCAGGGCTTTCCCCCCCGGGCTCCGAGAGGTCGGCCAACCCCAGGACGAGGGCGCATTTCTTCCCTTCAAGGGCCCACAGGCGGCGTTCGCTGTCGTACCGTACCATTCGCGGCCTACCGAACCTCGAGGGTCAATTCCCTGGTTTCCAGGCCCTCGCACGAGAGCCTCACCTTCACGGTACCCGCCTCCCCCGAACTCTCTACCCAGAAGGCCCGGGAGCCGGCGATGAGGGGAAAGAGCGAAGGCCCCTGAATTCTCGCGGGCCCCTCGATCTCGACCCGGACGATGGAGTCGCTGAAGGGAAGGGGGTTCCCCGCGCGGTCCGCCGCCGCCACCGTGACCCGGGTTACGTCCTTGGCTCCCGCGTCGAGGACCGCGTCGTCCGCGGCGGCCTCAAGGCTCGAGACGACGGGGTTCGACGCGAAGCGCGCCTCCGCCACTGCCTTGCCCCCCACGTAGCCCGTAACGAGCCCGTCTTCCCACTTCATGCCCCAGGCGCCGATCTTCTCGGGGGGGATATGGCGGAGATCCACCACGAAGGGAGGGTACGGGAGGGCGGGAAAATCGGCGCTCTTCTCGGTGACGCGAATCTCGTCGAAGGGCCCGAACTTGAGGCCGATCTCGTCGCAATTGGTGAGAACCAAAAGGGGAAGGATCCCGCCGACGCTCCGCTCTCCCCGGGCCCACCAGGTTACGGGCTTGAGCACCGCTCCCCGCTCGGGAGGGGTTTGGGAGGCGTACACGAAGGAGGCGAATTTGGGGATGCGGAAAATGTCCATCACCCCGTGGTGGCAAATCCGGTCCCCTGAGCCGAAGTCCTTGTGGGTATTGTAGTCGAAGGCGCACCAGCCGATGGCGCCGGAAACGGCGGGATCCGCGAAGGCCGCGTTCTGCACCCGCAGGTGCCTGACGCAGTGCTCGTGCTGCCTTTCCTCGCAGTCCCCCTTTTTGGTGGGGTACATGTGCCCGTTGTATTCCGTGATAAGGTACGGCACGTCCCGGTCGAGACCCGTTACTTCCCGCTGTTTCCGCAGGGCCACGGGGCCGCCGTCGAGGACGAAGTCGTTCATGGTATACACGTCTTCCAAAAGGCTGCTGTTGGTAATGTAGCGCACGCCCCCGGTTTGCCGGGTCGCGTCCAGACGGTGGGCGACGGCGTTGGTATCCGCATAAAAGGGATCGTCGTCCCGGGACTCGTTTATCCTCACGCCCCAGATGACCACCGAGGGCCGGTTCCAGTCCCGCCTGACCATCTCCGCCACGTTCTCCTTGGCCACCGCCTTCCATTCCTCGCCGCCGATATGCTGCCAGCCGGGAATCTCCTCGAAGACCAGGAGCCCGAGCTCGTCGCAGCGGTCCAGGAAGTGGGTCGATTGGGGATAGTGGGAGGTCCTCACCAGGTTTACCCGAAGCTCGTTCTTGAGGATTTCCGCGTCCTTCCTCTGGGCCCGCGCGGGCATGGCGTAGCCCACGTAGGGCCAGGCCTGGTGACGGTTGAGCCCCACGATCTGGAAGGGCTTGCCGTTAAGGTAAAAGCCGTCGCTCCTGAACTCGGCGGTGCGGAAGCCGACTCGGGTCTTGAAGCGGTCCGCCGGGAGCGCCTCCGCCCCCCGAGACCCCGCCGAAGCGGGAGCGAGGGAACACTCCACGCAGTAGAGGGTCGGCGAGTCGGGACTCCAAAGGGAAAGGCCCGAAACCGACGGAAGCAGTACCTCGAACTCCCCTTCCCCCGGCGCGGCGGTAACGTTCTTCGCTGTGGACGCCAGCCTCCGGCCCGAAAGGTCCGAGAGAGTCACTTCCACGGCGGCCTCTACGGCGGTTCCCGCGTTCACCGCGAATACCCGCGCCCGCACGTCCTTTTCCGAGGCCAGGGGATCGGCGCATTCCACCTTGAGGTTCCCGATGCGCAGGGGGGCGCAGAGGTCGAGGTATACCTCCCGGTAAATGCCCGAATAGGTAAGGTAGTCTATCTGGCCGCCGAAGGGGGGAATGTCTTCCCGTTCCCGGGCGTCGGCCCGAACCGTGAGGGTATCGCTTCCGTCCCCCTTGAGAAGGTCCGTGGCGTCCGCCTCGAAGGGGGTATAGCCCCCCTTGTGCTCGGTGAGGAGCTTGCCGTTCACCCACACAGTGGCCGCCGCCATGACTCCCTCAAAGCGGATCATCGCCCGCATCCCCCCGGAAAGGTCCAGCTCTGGCAGGGTTCGTCGATAACAGGAAACCTTCTGGTAGGAGGTTTCGTCAAAGTAGTTTAGGGGGAGCTCCACGGGGGCGTGGGGCAGCGCCGCATCGGCAAAGGCGTGGCCACCCTCGGATTTCTCCATGCCGTCGCGCCATTCGGGAGAAAACCTCCATCCCGTCAAAAGGGGAATTCGCTCAATCATACAAAACCTCGCTTATCTATGGCTCACTTGACTGACCCGAGCATGCCCTCGACGAACTGCCGCTGCATCGCGAAGAAGATCGCGAGGGTCGGCGTCGTCGCGAGAATGATCACCAGCATGATCACCCCGAAGTCCGGCGTATAGGACGAGGAGAGCGAGGAGATCGACAGGGTCAGGAGTTTCTTGTCGTTCGACTGCAGCACTATAAGGGGCCACAGGAAGTTGTTCCAGTAGGACATGAAGACGATGATCGCCGCGGCGGAGAAGGTCGACTTCATGGAGGGGATATAAATGTAGAAAAAGGCCTGAAGCTCCGAGAGCCCGTCCACCCGGGAAGCCTGAATGAGCTCCTTGGCGAAGGTTTTCGTGCTCTGCCTGAAGTAAAAGATGACGAAGATCGAGGCAACCCCGGGCAGGATCACGGCGATGAAGGAGTTGAGGAGACGCATCCCGGCGAAGAGCCTGAAAAGGGGAATCATGATGGCCGCGAAGGGAACCATCATGGACAGGAGCAGGAGGTTATAGAGCCTCTCCCGGAAGCGGTTCCGGTACATCTCGAAGCCGTACCCCGCCAGGGAAGCCACCAGGAGGGTGAAAAAGGTGCCCACCAGGGTAACCAATGCGGTATTCCGGAACACGAGGCCGAGATTCACGAGGCTGCCGAGCTTGGAAAAGTTATCCAGGAGAGAGGTGCCGAAACTCATCTTCCCCATGGAAATATCCTTCGAGGCGTTGGTGGCTCCTATGACCATCCAGGCGAAGGGGAAGAGGCAGAAAAAGGAAATGGCCGACACGTACAGGTACTCGATGCCCCGGCCGAGCACGGCTCGGGTACGGTATTCGGCGTTTTTGGATTTACTGGGCATTGTCTTCCCCCGAAATCTTGAATTGAATGAAGGCGAGAACGGCCACGAAGAACACGATCACGTAGGAGATCGTCGCGGCGTAACCGAAATTGGGCGTGAACTTGAAAAGCACGTTGTAGATATAGTGGGAGATGGTGAGGGTCGCGTCGGCGGGCCCTCCCTGGGTAATGTTCATGGATTCGTCGAAGAGCTGCAGGGTGCCGATGGTGGACATGACCGAGGTGAAGAGGATGATCGGTTTCAGGAGGGGCACCGTTATCATGCGGAACTGCCTCAAGGGGCTCGCGCCGTCGATGCGGGCGGCCTCATAAATGGAGGGATCGATATTCTGGAGGGCTGAAAGGTAGAACATCATGTTGTAGCCCGTCCAGCGCCAGGTAAGGGCGATGACGATGAGTACCTTGGCCCAAAAGGGGTCCAGGAGCCAGGGAATGGGAGCGCTCACCGCGTGGAGGGAGAGGAGGGCCCGGTTCACGAGGCCGTCCAGGGCGAACATGCTCTTGAAGAGCACCGAATACGCCACCAGGGAGGTGACGCAGGGCAGGAAGATGGCGGTACGGAAAAAGCCCCGGAACTTGAGATTGGGATCGTTGAGCACCACCGCGATGGACAGGGCCAGAACGATCATCACCGGCACCTGGAAGATAAAATAGATGAAGGTATTCCCCAGGGCCTTGAGGAAGACCGTGTCCCCCGCGAGGCGGATCACGTTCCCGAAACCGTTGAAGCGGTAAACGCTGCCCTTCCCCGTCTGGAAGGAGAGGATGAAGGAACTGACCACGGGGTAAAGGTTGAAGACGGCCACGAGGGCAAGGGCGGTCGAGACGAAGAGCCATGCCGCCCGGTTTTGCGCGGCCTCTCCGCCGCGGATCCTGATCTGTGCCATGAAATTTCCTTAACGAGGGTTGAAAAAGGGGCGAACCGGCCCCCCGGAGAGGGTAAGCCGGTTTGCCCCGCTTGGGAGAGAGCGGGCGATCCTTACTGGATGGCCTTTTCGGTCTGGGCCTGGGCGGCCTTCAGGGCGTCGGCGATGCTGCCGCCCTTGTAGACGCCCGGGAGGATCGCCGCGATGGCGGCGTCCGCCTCATAGGTGTAGGAGCCGAATTCCACCGCGGGAATGGCCTTCATGTACTTGGAGAAGTCCTGGAAAACCTTCTGCCCGCCGAAGAAGGGATCCGCCTGCACGTAAGCGGTACCGGTCTGGGAGGGAAGGTAGGAACCCACGGCGCCGCGGTCCACGAGGATCTTCTGGTAGAAGTCGTTGTCCGCGCCGTAGACGTCCTTGAGGAACTTGATGGCGGTGTCCTTGACCTTGGAGGAATTGAGCACGTACCAGCTCGATCCGCCGAGGTTGGAGGCGTTCACGGAACCGGGAACGTCCAGGCGGGGAATGGGGGCGAGGGCCCACTTGCCGGACTGGGTAGCTTCGGCCTTTACCGAACCGGTAATCCACACGCCGGTGGAGATGGTCGCGGCCTTGCCGGAGTTGATGGCGCCGACCCACTCGGACCAACCGGAGGTCTTCATGGTGGCGGGGGAGTTGATGATCTTCGCGTAGGCCTTAACCGCGGCTTCCATGACCGGGTTTCCGGCGATGGCGGGCTTGCCGTTCTTGTCGAAGTACCAGGCGCCGGCGGACTGGAGCATTATGCGGACGAGTCCTCCGTCGGTGGGGTCAAAGGCGCACCAGGAAGCGCCGGTCTTGGCGTATACCTTTTCGCCGATCTCTACGAAGCGGTCCCAGGTGATGTTCTCCATGTCCTTGGCGGTGAAGCCCGCCTGGGCGAGGAGGTCGGAGCGGTAGTAGGTTCCCGCGACGCCCGAGTCGAAGGGCACGCCGTAGGTCTTTCCGCCGAGGGTCATGAGCTTTACCTTGTAGGGGGCGAACTGGGAGTAGTCGAGCTTGCCAGTGAGGTCAGCGAAGCTCTTCGGATACGAGGAAAGGTATTTCTGGGCGTTGTAGTCCTCAATGAGCACGATGTCGGGCAGGCCGTCGGTAACGCCTGAGGAAAGGTTGATCAGGAGCTTCTGCTCCACGTCGGCCTTGGCCATGTCCACGATCTCGAATTCCACGTTGGGGTTGGCTTTCTGGAAGCGCGCTTTCGCCTCCTGCATGATCGCGATGTTGAAGTTCGGGTCCCAGGCCCAAATGGTAATCTTCTGCGGACCCGCGGCGGCGGCGTCCTTGGAACCGCCGGCGGCGGCGAACGAGGTGACGAGCGCCAGCATTACCAGCGCGAAAAGGGTCACTTTCTTCATCTTCTCCTCCTGAAGGATCGGCCCGTCCCGGACCGACCATGAAAAAAAATTGGTTTCCGTCCCGGCGGAGGAGATCCTGCAGTTATCGCCCCCGCCCGCGGTCGATATACCTCATATCTTAGGAGTGTTTTACTTAAACTGTCAAACTTTTTTACTTGTTTTTTTACTATTTTTTACTAGTCCGGGGAGCCAGCCTTTTCCCATTCGCTCACAGCCTCCGCGACAAGCCGAGAGATGGCGACATAGGCTCCCGCCGGTTCACTCGCGCCTAAGCACGTAGCCGTTCTCTCCGGTCAGGGCCTGTTCGATGCGGCAGGAGCCCCGTATGATGAGATGTGAGGGGACTATTACGGTTTTGGGAATCTTTCGGGACGAAAGGCGCTCCCCCATGAGCTCCACCGCGGTCTCCCCCATGAACTCCGAGTGATACTTAACCGTGGTCAGGGGGGGATTCGTATATTGGGCCGTGGGTATATCGTTGATACCGATGAGGGAAATGTCCCGGGGAACCGCGAGACCGCACTCGTGCATGGCCTTTAAGACCCCCAAGGCGGTAGAGTCATTGCCCGCCACGATAAGCTCGGGCAATTGCCCTTCCCTAAAGGACTCCATGAACATGTGGTAGCCGTTTTTCACCGTGAAGAGCTCGAGTTTCACGTATCGGCTGTCGTAAAGGCCCTTGTCTTTCATGTATTCCACGAAGGCGGTATAGCGCTTTTCCCCGAGATAGGTCCGGTGCTCGGCGTACCTCTCCTCGCAGCCGTAAAAGCCAATCCGGGTAAAGCCCTGGGCC
>QKDA01000157.1 GCA_003246765.1 Spirochaetales bacterium
TGACCCCCTCGGCCTACAAGGCCGCCTCCGCGAAATAGCCCCCGGCGGTGCCCACAGCCCGGGACACCGCTCAGTGCCGGAAAGTACAACCCGAAAGTACAGAGGGTGCCGAAACTTTCCGCAATCCGTGCGGGAAGCTACCAGCGCGCCCGCAAAAGCCGCCCCATACTGGCCCCATAGCCGAATTCGGCCCCACAAGGAGTCCATTATGAGAAAGGCATTCATCTCCCCCACAAAATACGTGCAGTGCGAGGGAGCCCTCAAAGACCTAGGAAGCTACGTCGCCCTGTACGGAAAGTCGGCCCTGCTCATCGCCCACCGCGACGACGCCGCCCGGGTAAAGGCGGAACTCGACTTCACCGCAAAAGAGTACGGAGTCTCCTTCGTCGCCTCCGATTTCGGCGGCGAATGCTCCCGAGTCGAGGTCTCTCGCCTCTCCAAGGTCGCCGCGGCGGCAAACTGCGACGTCATCGTCGGCCTCGGGGGCGGAAAGGCCATCGACACCGCCAAGTGCGTGGCAAACAGCCTCAAGCCCGTCATCATCTGCCCCACCATCGCCGCCACCGACGCCCCCACGAGCTCTTCCGCGGTGCTCTACACCCCCGAGGGCATCTTCGACGACTACGCCTACTTCACCTCCAACCCTAACGTGGTCCTGGTGGACACCGCCGTCGTCGCCAGGGCCCCGGCCCGCTTCCTGGTATCCGGCATGGGCGACGCCCTTTCCACCTGGTTCGAGGCCCGCTCCTGCCAGCGCTCCTTCGCCCGGGTCAACGCCTCGGGCCACGGGCGCCCCGACGCCTCCGGCACCATGACCGCCGCTGCCCTGGCGAACCTCTGCTACCGCACCCTCCTGGAGGACGGCCTGAAGGCGAAGCTCGCCTGCGAGGCGAAGGTTCCCTCCGCCGCCTTGGAGAACATCGTGGAAACCAACATCCTCCTTTCGGGACTCGGCTTCGAGTCCGGCGGCCTCGCGGCGGCCCACGCGGTGCACAACGGCCTTACCGCCCTGGCGGAAACCCACCGCTTCTACCACGGAGAGAAGGTAGCCTTCGGCACCGTCGTGCACCTGGTCCTCGAGAACGCCCCCAAAGCCGAGATCGACGAGGTAATCCGCTTCTGCAAATCCGTGGGCCTTCCCGTGTGCCTCTCAGACCTCGGGGTTACCGAGGTCACCGACGAAAAGATCGAGGCCGTCGCCAAGGGCGCCTGCGCTCCCGGCGAAAGCATCCACAACATGCCCTTCCCCGTCACCGTCGACTCCGTAAAGGCCGCCATCCTGGCCGCGGACCGCCTCGGGAGGCTCGCGTGAAAAAGATCATCAATACCCCGGAAACCCTGGTGGACGAAATGCTCGAGGGCATGGAACGGGCCCACGGAAATAAGCTCCAGTTCGTGCGCAAGGGACGGATCATCCGCCGGCGCGAGCTCAACAAGGGCAAGGTAAGCCTCATTTCAGGCGGCGGCAGCGGCCATGAGCCCGCCCACGCGGGGCTCGTCGGAAAGGGCATGCTCGACGCCGCCGTGGCGGGAGACGTCTTCGCCTCCCCCTCAACCGTCCAGGTATACCGCGCCATCGGGGAAACCCGCTCCGACAAGGGCACCCTCCTCATCGTGAAAAACTATTCCGGCGACTGCATGAACTTCGACGCCGCCGCCGAAATGGCCCTGGAAGACGACGACTACCGGGTGGAGCGGGTGTACGTGAACGACGACGTGGCGGTGAAAGACAGCCTCTACACCGTGGGCCGCCGCGGCGTGGCGGGCACGGTCTTCGTGCACAAGATCGCCGGCGCCGCCGCCGAGCGCGGCGACGACCTGGACGCGGTCAAGGCCATAGCCGAGAAGGCCATTTCCCGGCTGCGCTCCATGGGATTCGCCCTCACCTCCTGCACGGTCCCCGCCAAGGGAAGCCCCACCTTCAGCCTCGCGGAAGACGAGATGGAGTTCGGCGTGGGCATCCACGGCGAGCCCGGCACCATGCGGGAAACCCTGGTCACCGCCGACGAGCTGGCGGAAAAGCTCCTGGACCGCGTCTGCCCGGACCTCCCCTTCGCCCCGGGCGACGAAGCAGCGGTCATGGTCAACGGCTTCGGGGCCACCCCCCTCCAGGAACTCTACGTCCTCTACAATTCCATCGCCAAATCCCTGGAGCGCCGGGGCATCATGGCCGCGAGGAACTTCGTGGGGAACTTCATGACCTCCATCGACATGGCGGGCGCCTCGGTCACCCTCCTCAAGCTCGACGGCGAGCTCAAGGAGCTCCTGGACGCCCCCGCGGACACCTGCGCCCTGAAAATCTGACAGACCCCGTGAAGGAGACTACGTTATGAACGAACTGAAAACCGCCGACCTGGTCGGAATCGTGGACCGCATGGCCCGCGTCATCATCGCCAACGAAATACCCTTTTGCGAGCTTGATTCCGCCGCCGGGGACGGGGATTTCGGCATGTCCGTGGCCAAGGGCTTCAAGGTACTTATGAAGGAATGGGAAAGCCTCGCCCGGGACGACGCGGGGGCCTTCCTCAAGGACTGTTCCCTCATCATTACCGAGCACTGCGGGGGTGCCTCGGGCCCCATCTGGGGCTCCGCCTTCCGCTCCGCGGGCAAGTACGCCGCGGGCAAGGAAAGCCTCAACCTCGCGGAGTTCGCGGGCCTCCTCGCATCCGCCGTGGAGGGAATCCAAAAGCGGGGCGGGGCCAAACTGGGAGACAAAACCCTCCTGGACGCCCTCATTCCCACCGCGGAGTCCCTGGCGAAAAGCGCCGAGGCGGGACACGGCTTCGAAAAGGCCTTCGACCTCGGGGCGGCCGCCGCCCGGGAGGGGGCCGAAAAAACCCGGACCTACGCCGCCGCCAAGGGCCGGGCGAGCTACCTAGGGGACCGGAGCCTCAATTATCCCGACGCGGGCGCCATGGCCCTGGGCATCATCTTCACCGACATAGCCGAAGCCTTCGCCGCGGGGGAAATCCGGTGACCGCCGCCGCGGAGCGCCGGCCCGCCATGGCCGAAGCCGACGCCCCGGTCATCGCGGCGGACGGAACGAAGCTCCAGACCCGGCGCTGGACCCCCGGGGGCAGCGTCCCGGTCCGGGGGGCGGTCTTCGTCGCCCACGGCATGGCAGAGCATTCCCTGCGGTACCGCCGCCTGGCGGAGGTCCTCACGGGGGCGGGCTTCGCCGTATGGGCCCACGACCAGCGGGGCCACGGGCGAACCGCCTCCTCAGCGGAGGAATTCGGCGTCATCGCCGACGAGAAAGGCCTCCACCTCCTCGCGGAAGACCTTCACGCCGTCAACGCCCAGCTTCGCGCCGCCTATCCCGGGCGCCCCGTCTTCCTCATCGCCCACAGCATGGGTTCCTTCGTGGCCCAGGGCTACGTACAGCGGTACGGCGCCGAGATCGACGGGGTCATCCTCTCGGGTAGCAACGGCAGCGTCGGGGTTCTCGCGGACCTCATGGCCCTCGTGGCGGGCCGGGAAGCGCGCCGCCACGGGAGAACCGCCCGGCGCCCCGTGCTGGACAAGCTCTCCTTCGGGCGCTTCAACGACGCCTTCAGGCCCAACCGGACCCCCTTCGACTGGCTTTCCGGCGACGACGCCGAGGTAGACGCCTACATCGCCGACCCCTTCTGCGGCGCCCTCTTCCCGGCGGGCTACTTTTACGACCTCGCCCGCTTCCTCAAGGAAATCCACCGGAAGGCGAGCGTGGACCGGGTGCCCGCGAACCTCCCGATCTGCCTCATGTCCGGGGCGGAGGATCCCGTGGGCGGCAAAAAAGGCATCCGAAACCTGGAAAGGCTCTACCGTTCCCGGGGCATCCGGAACCTCACGGTCAGGCTCTACCCCGGCAAGCGCCACGAAATCCTCAACGAGACCAACCGGGACGAGGTAATGGCGGAAATGCTCCAATGGCTTGAGGGGCGGCTCGCGGAAAGGTAGGACAAAAGAGGGGAGACCGAGGCAGAAAGTCCCTCGAGGGGAGCGATTCCTTCCGCGCAGCCGCGCGGGGGGAAAGCCCTTGCGGGGGCGGGCTGCACCGGGGACTACGGTGTTTTACCGGTACCGAAGGAACCCGGGGGGGGGCAAAAAAAAACGCCCGGGACCGCCTGGCGCTTTGCTTACGGACCGCCCCCGAGCCGGGAGCGAGCCGCGCGTAGGTTTACCACCAGCCGAACAGGGTTCCCAGGCGGGTGCAGTACCATACCAGCACGATCAGGCCGACCACTGCGCTTGCCCGGTACCAGTAGGAAACTGCTGAGAATCATGTTCTCGAAAAGCGACACGAATACCACGAGAAGAAAGCCCACGAAGGCGTAAATCCCGTACGTCACGTTCTGGCCCGCGACGGCGTCGATGGAAAGGGTGAAGGACACTATAAAGATGGCTACCAGCATTCCGAACAGCACGATAATAGACTTGTTATCCATGTTGATGGGCTCCTTTGGACTTGAGTATAGACCCCCGAAACCCGTTTGTCCATCGTATTTTCCGCCTCTCCTTACGCGGCGCTTGCCGATGGCCCGGCAATGTGGTATTTTCAGCGTATCTCATCGCAAGGATAGCATATGACTATTACCAAGGACAGCGTGGTAACCATAGAGTACACGCTCACCGACAACGACAACGAAGTGCTTGATTCCTCCGAAGGCGTAGGGCCTCTTGAATATCTTCACGGTCACAGCAACCTCATCCCCGGGCTGGAAAGGCACCTGGAGGGGAAGGCCGCGGGAGACAGCTTTAAGGTTTCGGTGGAACCCGCCGACGCCTACGGCGACTACCAGGACGACCTCGTAGTGGAGGTCGCCAGGAACCAGTTCCCCGACGACGTGGAGATCGAGCCCGGCATGCAGTTCGAGGCGGGAAGCCCCGAGGGCTCCAGGGTCGTGACGGTCACCGAAATCAACGGCGACAAGGTCAAGATCGACGCCAACCACCCCCTCGCCGGGGAGACCCTCCACTTTGACGTGAAGGTCGTGGGCGTGCGCGAGGCCACCGAGGACGAGAAGGCCAACGGCCTCGACCAGGGCTGCGGGTGCGGCTGCGGCGACGGCTGCGGCGACGACGATTGCGGCGACGACTGCGGCTGCGGAAGCGGCTGCGGCTGCGGCCACTGACGCAAGGGAGAGCCGGCCCCCGGGCCGGCTCTTTTTTTTCCCCCATGACCAAGAAATCCGTCGATACCGCGACCGCCTGGTTCGGCGCCCTCTGCTTCTTTCTCTCCGCCGTGGAGTACATGATCCCGAAGCCCCTGCCCTTTCTCAGGCTGGGCCTCGCGAACCTGCCGATCATGCTCGCCGTGGAGGTTCTGCCCCTGCCCGCGTTCCTCGCCCTTACCTCCGTAAAGGTACTAGGGCAAGGCCTCATCGGGGGCACCCTTTTCTCCTACATCTTCGTTTTTTCCGCCGCGGGAAGCCTTTCTTCCGCCCTGGTTATGTGGGGCCTGAAAAAGGCCCTGCGCCGGCACGTCAGCTGGATAGGCGTGGGCGTCGCGGGGGCCTTCGCCTCAAACGCCGCCCAGCTGGGACTCGCGGGGGTATGGATCTTCGGTCAGAGCGCCTGGTATATAGCCCCGCCCTTCGTAGCGGTGGGCGTGGTTACCGGGGCCCTGCTCGGGGGCTTCGCCAACGCCTACGCCGCCCGGTCCGCCTGGTACGCCGAAATCAGGGCGGGCACCTTCTCCCCGCCGGACCCAGCCCCGGATTCCGCTTCCGATCCCGGAAGAATCCGCTCGGAGAGGGCCCTTCGCGGCGCCGTCGGGGGGTTACTCCTCCTCACCCTGCTCTTCATCCCGCCCCTGTGGGCCAAGGCCCTGACCGCCCTCGCGGGGGTCGCCCTGGTCATCTCCGACGGAAAGAGGATTCACTGGGTGCCCACGGTCGTAATGGGCGCGGGAATCGTCTTTTTCAACCTTTTCACGCCCTTCGGCCGGGTGCTCGCCTCCCCCCTGGGCCTCCCGATCACCGGCGGCGCCCTGAGGTCGGGAATAGAAAAAGCCCTCGCGGTGGA
The DNA here is from genome assembly GCA_003246765.1 of Spirochaetales bacterium. Classification (GTDB taxonomy): domain Bacteria; phylum Spirochaetota; class Spirochaetia; order Treponematales; family Treponemataceae; genus Teretinema. Next base: position 6,007 of record QKDA01000157.1, read on the forward strand.
GGGCATGCTCTTCATCTCTCGGTGGATGCTGCGTTACGGCCTGAACCTGCCCGGCAGGGCGGGCGCTCTCGTGTCATCGGCCTTCGCCGCCCTGGACCGGCTCACGGCAGAACGGGGCCGGTTCAACCCGCGGGACCCCGTGGCCAGCCTTGACGACCTTATGTACGGACGCGGGAAAGGCCCTCGGTAGCCTCCCGATAGTCCGGGCGGAGCTTCAGGGCACGCTCGTAGGCCGCCTTGGCGCCGGCCTTGTCCCCCACGGTTTCCTTGACCGTGGCCAGACGGTACCACCACAGGGAAAGCCCCGGCTCGTAGTAGACGGCGGTGGAATAGGCAATGTCCGCGTGGTTGTATTCCTTCCCGAGGCGGAAAATCTCGCCGATGAAGAAATAGGCGGTGCTCACCCGTTCGCCCCGGGGGGCGGCGTCCACGTATTTCTCGAACTGCTTGAGCGAGTCCTTGTGCCGGCCCAGGTAAAAGTAGCCTTCCGCGAGGGTTTCCACGATACGGTAGTCGTTGGTGATCTTGAGGGCCTCAAGGCAGGTGTCCACCGTGTCCTGGTACTTCCCGAGCCGAATGAGGGCCCAGGTCTTGATGGTGTAGGCGTCCATGTTCTTGCCGTTCGCCTCAAGGTCCTGCCGGCAAACCTCGATGGCCTGCCGGTATGCCTCGGCGGCGTCGGCGGCGCGGCCCGTTGCCTCCAGGTCGCGGCCGTTGCGGTAGAGCTTGAGGGCGTCGGGCTTATCCTGGGCGACCGCGGAAGCCAGGGTCAGGAGCCCCGTCAGTACGAGAAAGACGATGCGTTTCATTCCCCCACTATGACCCTTTTCACCCCTTTTTTCAACCGTCCCGGCGGCGTGCCCCGCCGCCGGCGGAAGATTAGTTCCTGAAGCTGTGAATGGGCGGCGGCAAGCGGCCGCCCCGGTTCACGAAGTCCGCGCAGGAAAAGCCGTTAACCGGGAGAATCGGCGCGCCCCCCAGGAGCCCCCCGAACTCGGCCCAGTCCCCGGCCTTCTTTCCCGGCACGGGAATGAGGCGTACCGCGGTGGTCTTGTTGTTCACCATGCCGATGGCGAGCTCGTCCGCCATGATCCCGGAAATGGTTTCCGCGGAGGTATCCCCGGGAACGGCGATCATGTCGAGGCCCACGGAACACACGCAGGTCATGGCCTCGAGCTTTTCCAGGGTTATCGAGCCCCGCCGAACCGCCGCCACCATCCCCTCGTCCTCGCTCACCGGTATGAAGGCCCCCGAAAGCCCGCCCACGTTGGTGGAGGCCATGACGCCCCCCTTCTTCACCATGTCCGTGAGCATCGCCAGGGCGGCGGTGGTTCCCGGGGCCCCGGCGGACTCGAGGCCGATCTCCTCGAGGATGCGGGCCACCGAGTCCCCCACCGCCGGGGTCGGCGCCAGGGAAAGGTCCAGGATTCCGAAGGGAACCCCGAGGCGCGAAGCCGCCTCCTGCCCCACCAGCTGACCCATGCGGGTAATCTTGAAGGCCGTTTTTTTGATCCCGTCCGCGAGCACGTCCAGGGGGGCCCCCCGGTACTGCTCGCAGGCCGCCTTGATCACCCCGGGGCCCGAGACGCCCACGGAGAGCACCGACTCCCCCTCGCCGGGGCCGTGAAAGGCCCCCGCCATGAAGGGATTGTCCTCGGGGGCGTTGCAGAAGACCACGAGCTTGGCGCAGCCGATCCCGTCCCGGTCCGCGGTCGCCGCCGCCGTGTCCTTCACGACGCGGCCCATAAGCTTCACCGCGTCCATATTGATGCCGTTCTTCGTGGTTCCCAGGTTAATGGAGGAGCAAACCCGGGAGGTTTCCGCCATCGCCCGGGGAATGGAGGCGATGAGCCTGCGGTCGCCGGAGGTCATGCCCTTCTGCACCAGGGCGGAAAAGCCCCCGATAAAGTCCACCCCGAGCTCGGAAGCTACCCCGTCCAGGGTTACCGCCCAGGGGGTGAAATCCTCATCCTCCGAGCTCTCCGCCACCAGGGCGACGGGGGTCACGGAAATTCTCTTGTTGATGATGGGAACGCCGAACTCCGCCTCGATTCCCCGGCCCACCTCCACGAGGCGGCCCGCCACGCGCAGGAGCTTCTCCCTGACCCGGCGGCGGGACTCCGCTCCCGAGGGGCCAGCGCAGTCCCGCAGGGAAACGCCGAGGGTAATGGCGCGCACGTCCAGCTTGTGGCGCATGAACATGTCCACGGTCTCGCGGATCTCAAAGGGTGTGTACATCATGCCGGCAACCCCGTCAGATCCGGTGCATGGCGGAGAAGACCCGCTCGTGCATCATGCTCACGCTCACGCCGAGCTCGTCTCCGAGGGAGGAAAGCCCCCTCTTGCACTCGTCCACCGCGATGTCGGACCCAGTGAGGTCCGCCATCATCATCATGACGAAGTTGCCCGAGAGGATGGTCTGGGAGATGTCGACGATATTGATGCGGTGGGCCGAAAGATAGGCCGAGACCTTGGCGATGATGCCGACCTGGTCGGTGCCGACAACGGTAATGATGGCGTTCATGGTTCCTCGCTTTCGCTGTGCCTCAGTCGAAGAGTATCGGCTTCCCGTCGTTCCGGGACGACTCCTGCAGGGACTGGGTGTATTTCTCCTCCCGCCGGGTGAGGCCGCTGGACTCGCTCTTGGTAAAACGCATGAGCACCTTGGCCGTGGCGGTGAAGAAGTAGATTTTACGCGGAAGGGTGCCCCCGACGCTATAGGAATCCACGGGAATTCGCTCGGTATCGAGGAATTCAAAGATGAAGCGGATGTTTTTTTGGGCTACCGACAGGGCGTCGCCGGTGCCGATGGAAAGCATGGTGCTGCCCCCGAATACCTTCGCCCGAAGGGCTCCCCGCCGACCCCCGAGCTTGAAGATCTCGTTGATGAGCACCTCCATCGCGTTTACCCCGTAGCGCGCGTTGTTCGTGAGGATCGAGGTATCGTGGTTTTGGGGGGACGGCAGCATAAAGTGGTTAAGCCCCCCCATGCCGGTACCGGGCACGTAGAGGGCCACCGAGATGCACGACCCGAGAAGGGTGGAAATGACCATGTCTTCGCGGGAGGCGTAATACTCCCCCGGGCCGATGATGCGCTCGGGCACCTCGAGCTTGAGGGACGTCATGGGAGTTAGGGAATAACCTTTTTGATGGTTTCCAGGAGCTTCTCGTTGTTGAAGGGCTTCACGATCCAGCCCGTGGCGCCGGCCTTCTTGCCCTCCTCCACGACGGAGCCCTGGGACTCGGTGGTCAGCACCAGGATGGGGAGGAATTTGATCCCTTCGGTCTCCCTTACCTTCTTCACGAAGGTGAGACCGTCCATGTTGGGCATGTTAACGTCGGTAATGATGAGCTGAACCTTCTGTTCCGAGAGGCGCTTGAGCCCCTCCACGCCGTCGGAGGCCTCAAAAACGGTGTAGCCGCCCTCTTCGAGTATGAACCGAACGCTTTGGCGGATAGAAACGGAATCGTCTACCACAAGAATTGATGCACCCATGTTTTCTCCTCCCGCTTTATTCTAAAGGCCACCGGTGGGTATTGCAAGCGCTTTTGGGCCTCAATGGGACTTACTTCGCTTCATGACCAGGGGGGCTATCTCCTCCAGGGAGACGGTCTTGTCCACGGCCCCGGCCTTGATGGCCTCCTTGGGCATGCCGAAGACGATGCACGACTTCTCGTCCTGGGCGATGTTGAAGGCGCCGGCGTCCTTCATTTCCCGCATGCCCTTCGCCCCGTCGTCGCCCATGCCGGTCATGATGACCCCGATGGCGTTCTTACCCGCGTAGCGGGCGGTGGACCGGAAAAGCACGTCCACCGAGGGGCGGTGCCGGGAAACCAGGGGACCGTCCTTGACCTCCACGTAGTACCGGGCCCCGGACCGCTTCAGGAGCACGTGCTTGTTCCCCGGGGCGATGAGCACCTGCCCCCGGAGCACCGTGTCGTTGTCCGCCGCTTCCCTGACGCTGACGGCGCAAATGCCGTCCAGCCGCTTGGCGAAGGCCGCGGTAAAGTGTTCGGGCATGTGCTGCACGATCACGATCCCCGGGCAGTCGATGGGCAGGGCCTCAAGGAACACCCGGAGGGCCTCGGTTCCGCCGGTAGAGGCGCCCACGGCCACCACGGACTCGGTGGTCTCGATGGATACCTGCCCCCTGCTCGGGGGGGGAATCACCGCGTCGGCGGTGAGCTTCGGCGCGACCGGCAGCGGGGCCGGGGCAATCTTCTTCACCGCCGTGAGCTGGGCCGCCCGAACGGCGTCGGAGATCATCACCCGGGAGTCCTCTATGAACTGCTTCGTGCCGATCTTCGGCTTCTGTATGATGTCCACCGCCCCGAACTGCATGGCCTGGAAGACGTTGTCGGAACCCTCCTCGGCCTTGCTCGAGCAGATGATCACCGGCAGGGGATGCTGGCTCATGAGCTTGCGAAGGAAGGTGAGCCCGTCCATGCGGGGCATCTCGATGTCCAGAATGATCACGTCGGGCACCAGGTTCATCAGCTTGTTCGCGGCGTCGTAGGGATCCGAGGCGGTGGCGACGATCTCTATGTCCTTTTCCTCGGACAGCACCGAGCTCAGGGTTTGCCGCACCACGGCGGAGTCGTCGATTATCATGACCTTAATCACGGCATTCCTCCTCTCACCGGGCCTTCCGGTATACCGCGGTGGCCACGCTCTTAATGCCCAGGTTCAGGACCCCGAGATTTTCCGAGTGCCCCATGAACAGGTAGCCGTCGTCGTCCATGTGGGAAAGCACCCGGGTCATCACGTCCTTCTGGGTCGGTCGGTCGAAGTAGATGAACACGTTTCGGCAAAACACGATATGGTAGCTTTTTTTCAGGGGATAGTCGGCGTCCATGAGGTTGAGCTTGCGGAATTTGATCCGGTCGCGGACCTCGCTCTTGAACCTTATGGTTTTCTGGGCGCTGTCGCGGCTTTGAAGGCAATAGCGCTTCCTCAAGTCGTGGGAAATCTTGCCCGCCTGGTGCTCCGTATAGATCCCGGTCCTCGCGATGCCGAGCACCTTCTCGGAAATGTCCGTCGCGAGGATGGAGTACTTGACCGAAAGGCGGCGGGAGCGGAGGAATTCCTCTATGGTCATGGCCAGGGTAAAGGCCTCCTGCCCCGTGGAAGACGCCACGGACCACACGTTGAGCTCCCGGTTCCCGCGGGAAAGGAGCAGCTCCGGGAGCGCCACGTCCCGCATGTACTCAAAGTGGTGGTTCTCCCGGAAAAAATCCGTTTCGTTGGTGGTTACCACGTCGATGAGCTGCTGTATCTCCCGCTCGTAGCCCTCCTGGCTGAACACGTAGTCGGCGTATTCCTCGTAGCTTCCCAGCTTGAGCATGCGCAGACGCTTTGCCAGCCGCGATTCCAGCATGACCTTCTTGGCGGGGGGCATGCGTATGCCGAGATTCGGCTCGATGAAATCGCGGAAGCGGGCAAA
>QKDA01000057.1 GCA_003246765.1 Spirochaetales bacterium
AGGCTCAGGCTCGTTTCGGAAGAGGATGCCGAAAGCCTCCTTACCTGTTATTCCGACGCAAAGGCCCAGAAGATTTTTAACTCCGACAGGTGTACCGGCGATTTTTGCATGCATACCCGCGAGGATATGCTGCAGTGCGTTAAAGCCTGGCTGTATGCCTACGCGCAAGGGGAATTTATCCGGTGGGCAATTTGTGACCTACGGCTGGAGAAAGCTATCGGTACGGTTGAGATGTTCGGATATGTCGGTAAATATAAAAATAAAACGGGAATACTCCGGGTCGACCTTTCCTCCGGATACGAGGATACGGATCACCTGGTCGAGATATTTACCCTTTGCGGCGAGAAGTTTTTTGATTTATTTGGGGTCGATACCATCGCGACCAAGGCTGTGCCCCTGGCGAATGAAAGGCGAAACGCCTTGCGAATCGCGGACTTCACGGAGGGCAACGTAAACGAAGGGGAACATTATTTCCTGCGTTCGAAAAAACGTGACCCGGCGGCACGAATAGCGGACAGGTAGCCGTACCCTTTCTTTCGCCCCGGCCTTGAGCCCTCTCGGCGGGGGCTCCGCCCGGGGCCATTGCAAACCCGAAACCCTCTCTCTGCCTCTTCCCCATCCTCTTACCCCGCCCTCATGGACGAGGGGCGGTTACTCTGGCGTTGACCCGGTAGAAGCGCAGGGCGTTCACGATCGCGCGCAAGAGCTCGTCCAGGGCTATGGCCACGAAGACTCCCAGGATGCCGAAGGGGGTGTGGAAGATGAGGTAGCGGGCGGCGAGGAGAACGAAGAGGGTGCCGAAGACCTGGGTCATGAGCATCCAGCGGGTATCGCCGGTGCCGCGGATTCCGCCGCCGTAGACGATGTTGGCCGCCCGGGGGAAAAAGGCGAGGGCGCTCACCAGTAGCATGGCCGGTGTTCGGGCGATGACCTCGGGGTCGGGGGTGAAAAGGCGCGTGAGGGGGCCGGGGGCGAGGACGAAGAGGGCGAAGAAGAGGCTTGCCGCGGCCCAGCTCATGAGGAGGGCCCGGTTCACGGTATGCCGTACCTTGTGGGGTTCCCCCGCCCCGGTGTGCCTTCCCGAGAGGGTCATGGAGGCGCTCCCTAAGGCGATGAAGACGAAGGCCGGGATGAGGCCCACGGAGGAGACGATGGTGAAGATGCCCGCCGCCAGGGGATCGACCTCGTTGAGGAAGCGGATGAGGAGGAGGTTTCCGATGTTCCAGAGAAACTCCTCGAGCCCCGCGGGCACCCCGACCCTGGCTACGTCGCCGTAGCGGGGGAGGCTCGCGCTGCGGAAAACCCGGCGGGAAAGCCTGACGGGGAGCTTGCGTGAGAAGGCGCTTCCCACGCTCCAGGCGGTTCCGGCAATGTCCGCCACGAGGGTGGCCACGGCGGCCCCCGCGATGCCCATGGCGGGAAAGCCGAGGTGCCCGAAGATGAGGACCCAGTCGAGGACGATGTTGATGAGGGCCCGGAGCATGGAGGAGACCATGACGGGCTTGGTGTAGCCCGTGCCGTTGTAGATGGACTGGGCGGCGGAGGAGATTCCCGAAAGGAGTATTCCGAAGCTGTAGACCCGCACGTAGACGACCGCGTAGCCCAGGATGGGCTCGGCAAGGCCCATGGCGGTGAAGATTCGGCGGTTCGCCAGGGACCAAACCGCGAAGACGGCTAGCGCGACGACCGTAGACCACAGGGCGGTGGATCCCACGTAGGCCTCGGCCTCCTCGGTTTTTTTCTCGCCTATCTTCTGGCTCACCAGGATGGCGGAGCCGGTTCCGAAGGCGAAGAGGATGGACAGGGTGGTCCAGATGGTGGAAGAGGCGTTCCCCACGGCGGAAAGGTAGGCCGCGGAGGCGTTGCCCAGGAAGGCCTGGTCCGTGATCTGCTGGACCTGGCCCACGAGGAAGCCCGCGAAGATGGGGACGGCGATGCGCAGTATTTCCGGTACCGGCGAGGGCGATTTCATCGGAGGGTCGCTACGTAGCTCGCGATGCCCGCGAGGCCCATGCTCGCACCGATGGAGGCGACGAAGAGGCCCATGATGCGGATGAGCACCCCCAGGAGGTTGAACTGGACCAGGGGCTTCGCGAGGAAGGGGGCCACGAGCATGGCGCCGAGGTTGACCGCCAGGGCGATGGCGATGGCCAGGATGGTCGCGAGTTCCCCGTGCTGGGCGGCCATGGTAATGACCGCGGTGATGGTGGCGGGACCCGCGATAAGGGGGCTCGCGATGGGGACGATGGAAAGGTCCGTGAGCTTCTTTTGGGTGTCCACCTCGAAGAATACCCCGTTTCGGAGGGCCGCGAAGCCGTACCAGAACACGACGACGCCGCCGACGATCTGGAAGGCGTAAAGCTGCACGTGGAAGACCACGCTGAGGATGAAGCTCCCGGTTACCGCGAAGGCAAGGAGCATGACGAAGGCGGCGACGGTGGAGCGCACCGAGATGACCTCGATGTCGTGGAAGGTGGCGGTGTTCGGGAGCACCGCGATGACCGCTATCTTGCTCACGGGATTTATCACCGCGATGAAGAACAGCGACAGGTTGACTACGGTCTGAAACAGCATGCCTTACAGTATAGCGGATCACTCCGTTTTACGGTAGCTCAGGACGGCCCAGCCGTTGAAGGCGACCGCGAAGAGGACGAGGTAGCCCAGCTCCCCGAGAAGGTCGCCGTAGCCGCAGCCCCGGAGCACCACGCCCCGAAACACGGAGATAAAGTACCGGAGGGGGCTCAGGTGGCTTATGGCTTGGGCCCAGGCGGGCATGCCCGCGATGGGGGTATAGAGCCCGCTCAGGAAGATCCAGGTGATGACGAAGAAGAAGATCATGAACATGGCCTGCTGCAGGGTTTTGGCGTAGTTGGAGATGATGAGGCCGAAACCCGACATGGCGAGCATGAAGACCGAGGCGATGCCGTAAATGGTGAGGAGGCTGCCTGAGGGGGTTATTCCGTAGAAGAGGCGGGCGGCGATAAGGGAGAGGGTGAGGGCTATGAAGCCGATGATCCAATGGGGAATGAGCTTGGCGAGGATGAACTGGAATTTCGTCACCGGGGTCACGTTCATCTGCTCCATGGTCCCCTTTTCCTTCTCGAGGACGATGTTGAGGGCGGGCAGGAAGCCGCAGAGCATGGTGAGGATCATGACCATGATCGCGGGGACCATGAAGAAGCGGTACTCGAGGAAGGGATTAAAGAGGTATCGGGGGACAATCCTCGCGCCGGGCGAGGACGCGCCCGGGAGGGGAGCGAGCCTCTTTTCCCGTACCCCCGCGGCGAAATCCCGCGCGATGGCGGCGAGATAGCCGCTGCCGAGGGTTCCCTTGGTGCCGTTTACGGCGTTCGCCGCGATGGAGAGCGATGCCGAGCCTTCCCCGATGAGGTCAGACTCGAATCCCCTCGGTATCTCGAGGATCACGTCGGAACGGTCGGAGTCAACCGCCTGGAGGGCGTCGTCAAAGCGGGTTCCCTCATAGGCGAGCCGAAAGTACCCCGAGGAGACGATCTTGCCGACCAGTTCCCCCGACCGGGGGCTATGGTCCTGGTCGACCACCGCGAGCTTGATGCCCCGGATCTCGAAATTCGCCGCCAGGGGGAAGATCAGGATTGCCATGACGGGAAAGCCTATGATGAGCCGCGGGAGGAATGAATTCCTGCGCAGTTGGAGGAATTCCTTTTGCAGGAGGTATTTCAGCATGGTCTACTCCAGTCTTACCTTGAATTTCTTGAAGCTCACGGCGATAAGGGCCGCGGCCATGAAGGCGAGCACCGCGACCTCCCGGGCGACGGCCCGAAACCCGGCTCCCTTGATCATGATGTTCCGCACCGCGGAGATATACCATTTCGCCGGAAGGGCCTGGGCGAGGGCCTGCAGGGGAACGGGCATGTTCTCGATGGGGAACATCATTCCCGAGAGCATCATGATGGGCAGCATGAGCCCCATGCCCGAGATGAGCAGGGCCACCATCTGCGAGTTCACCGCCGAGGAGATGAGGAGGCCGAAGGCGAGGGCGACGAAGATGAAAAGGAGGGAAACCAGGATGAGGAGCGCCAGGCTCCCCGCTATGGGCACCTGGAGCACGAAAACGGCGAAGACCAGGATGGTCGCGAGGTTGAGGGCGGAGAGGGCGAAGTAGGGCACGGTCTTCGCGAGGATGATGATCAGGGGGTTGATGGGGGAGGCGAGCAAAACCTCCATGGTTCCCTTCTCCTTTTCCTTCGCGATGGATACTGAGGTCATCATGGCGCAGATGAGCATGAGGACCATGCCCATGACGCCGGGCACGAAGTTGAAGGCGCTTTTCATGCCGGGGTTATAGAGGAGCTTCACGCTCGGCTCGACGCGGTAGGGCGGCTTTTGGCCCCCCCCGTACTCCGCGACGGAATCGTTGACGATGTTCGTGGCGTAGCTCACGAGGGAGAGGGCCTGATTCGGGTCGCTGCCGTCGGTGAGGAGGGCCACCGAGGCGTCTCCCGAGCGCTCCAAACCCTCCCGAAAGCCGCCTGAGAAGGCGATGACGAGCCCCGCCTTGCCGGAGCGGAAGGCGGCCTCGGCGTCCCGCTCGGATTCGAGGTAGCCCTTGAAGACGAAGTATTCGCTCGACGCGAGGCGGTTCACTATGGCCTCGGTGGCGGCGTCCCGGGAGGGGTCCACCGCCATGAGGAGCGTGTCCTTCACGTCGTTGTTGAGCGCGAAGCCGAAGAGGAAGAGCATGATCACGGGGAGGAAGGCCAGTATGACGGTGGTCCACGTGTCCCTGAGGATGTGGTCGCCTTCCTTCCGCACGAAGGCCAGGAACTGTTTCATCGGTTTCTCCTTAGTCGGCGCCCCGCACGGCCTCCCGCGCGAGGTGATGGAAGACTGCGTCCATGGACGGGCACTCGAATCGCTGGCGGAGGGCCGCGGGGGTGTCGAGGGCCGCGATTCGCCCGTCTACCATGACGGAGACGCGGTCGCAGTATTCCGCCTCGTCCATGTAGTGGGTGGTCACGAAGACCGTGATGCCCCGTTCCGCGGCCCCGTAGATGAGCTCCCAAAACTGGCGGCGCGCCGCGGGATCGACGCCTCCGGTGGGTTCGTCCAGGAACACGATACCGGGTTCATGGAAGGTCGCCACGGTGAAGGCGAGCTTTTGCTTCCACCCGGCGGGAAGGGAGCCCACGAGGGCGTCCCGCTGGGCGGCGAGGCCCAGGTTGGCGAGGGCCGCCTCGGTGCGCTCGGCGATCGAAGCGTCGGGAACCCCGTAGATGCCCGCGTAGAGCCTGACGTTCTCCCGGAGGGTAAGATCGTCGTAGAGGGCGAACTTTTGGCTCATGTAGCCGATGGACCGCTTGATGAGCTCCCCTTCCCGGCCGATGTCGTGGCCCGCCACGGTGCCGGTTCCCGAGGTGGGGCGGGAAAGCCCGCAGAGCATGCGCATGGCGGTGGTCTTTCCCGCCCCGTTCGCCCCGAGAAAGCCGAAGATCTCGCCCTTACCCACGGAAAAGCTTATACGGTCCACGGCGGTGAAGCTTCCGAAGGTCTTCGTGAGTTCCCTTGTTTCTATTGCGGCGTTCATACCGCGTTCCTCCCGCTTTCCCCCTCGTCGGAGAGGCTGAGAAAGCAATCCTCTATTCCCGCCTCGATCGGCTCGGCGCGGGCTTCCCCGTGGCCCTTGTCCCGAAGCCAGCGCTCGACCTCCCGTGCGCGGTCTCCATCGGCGTCGAAGCCCGCGTGAATGGAGTCCCCGAAGGGAAAGGCCGAGCGGATTCCCGGGAATGAGCGTACGTCCTTGAGCATGGCGTACATGCGGGGGCCGCGAATCGCGACGAGGCGCCCTCGGTACGACCTTCCGATTCCCTCGGGGCTGTCGGTTTGGAGGAAGCGGCCCTCCCTGATGAGCGCGACGCGGTCGCACCGGGCCGCCTCGTCCATGTAGGGGGTGGAGACGAGGATCGTGATGCCCCCGTCCCGAAGCCGGGAAAGCATGTCCCAGAACTCCTTGCGGGAGACGGGATCCACGCCGGTGGTGGGCTCGTCGAGAAAGAGCACCCGGGGTCGGTGGATGAGGGCGCAGGAGAGGGCGAGCTTTTGCTTCATTCCCCCGGAAAGGGCCCCCGCCCGGCGCTTTTTAAAGGGTTCGATCTGGCGGTAGATGTCGGCGATGAGGTCGTAGTTTTCCGCGATGGTGGTGCCGAAGACGGTGGCGAAAAACTTAAGGTTTTCCTCCACCGTGAGATCCTGGTAGAGGGAAAACCGCCCGGGCATGTAGCCGATGCGCTTTCGGATCTCGCGGTATTCCCGGACCGCGTCGAAACCGTCCACGCTGACCTCCCCCGAATCGGCGAGGAGGAGGGTGGTCAGGATGCGGAAGAGGGTCGTTTTCCCCGCGCCGTCCGGGCCGATGATGCCGAAGATTTCCCCGTCGTTCACCGAAAGGTCGACGCCGCCGAGGGCGGCAACGGCCCCGTATGCCCGCCTCACGCCGCGGGCCGCGACGACGGGCTTACTCATGGGTGAAGCGGACGGCGCCGTACATGCCGAGCTTGAGGTAGCCGTCGTTTTCCACCGCCACCTTAATGGCGTACACGAGGTTCGAGCGTTCGTCCCGGGTTTGAATATTCTTCGGGGTAAACTCGGACTTTTCCGAGATCCAGGTAACGGTGCCGGGGTAGGAGCGGCTTCCCTTTTCGCCGAAATCGGCGGTTACCGCGGCGGGAGAGCCGAGCTTGACCTGGGAAAGCAACGCCGCGTCTACGTAGGCCCTGAGGTAGAGTCTCCTGGTGTCGGCTACCCGGAAGAGGGCCTTCCCCGGGGCGGCCAATTCCCCGGCCTGGGCGTATTTCACGAGGAGGGTCCCGTCGATGGGGCTCTTTACGGAGCACCGGCGAATCTGGTCGTCAAGCTGCTCGATCTGGAAGCCCAGGGCCGCCTGCTCGTCGCCGATGCTTTCCCGGGAGGAGGCAAGGCTTTCCCGCTGGGCCGCGAGCTGGCGTTCCAGGGTCGCCACCAGCGCGTTCACGTCGTCGAGCTGCTTTGCGTTGGCGGCGTCGGCCTTGAGGAGCTTTTCGACCCGCGCCTTCTCGGCCCGGGCGGTGTCGAGCTGCTGCTCGACGGCGGCGAGCTGAAGGGCAACGTCGGGCTTACGGCTCTCCGCCGCGCGCACCTGGGCCTCGAGCTGCTTTCGCCTCAGCTCGAGCTGAACCGAGTCGACCCTGGCAACCTCGCTTCCGGCGGCGAGGGCGTCTCCTTCCTCATGGGCGAAGGAAACGATAGTCCCCCCCGCCTCGGAAGAGACTATGATCTCGGCGCT
>QKDA01000201.1 GCA_003246765.1 Spirochaetales bacterium
CGGCGGCGCGGTATCCGGTAAAAAAGGCCCCTTCGCGCGGAATACCGTAGCGAGGGGCAACGTGTTTGGGCGGCAGTATCGGAGGCTAGGAGGGGAATTCGGGCCGGTTACCGCCTTCGACGCAAGTCGACCCGGCAATCAATGGTCGGGAAATACCTGGGGACCATGGACCGATACCTGCGCCAACGGGGATCCGGCGGAGGGAGAACCGGTTCTGCTGCCCTAAAGCCACCCTCGGATTGAGGGATCCCGTCCAGACCATCCATCCTGACTAAGCCCGTTTCCAGTCGATCTCGATAGAGCAGCATTCGCTGTCCCCCGAAGTCACGGCATGGAGGGTGCGGTCGCCCTGGACAACCGTGCTGACCCGGGCTTCCGCCCCGTGGGCGAGTTCCTTTCGGTACTGTACCCGCAGCCGCGTTGGCTCCCGCGCAAAGAGATAGTCCTCTGGAAGGGTGTCGAGCGCCCACTCGATAAAGCAGAGGTTGTTCACGTGCAGGTTGGTGTCGATATCCCCGTTGGAAGCCTTAAAGGACCGTTCCTGCGGGACTTGAACCGGATCCCCTTCCCCGCCGGCGTACCCGGAGGCGCCCGCCACGTCGGCGATCGTCACGCACCTCGAGGCGCTGACCTCGCTCACTCCGAAACGCTCCCACTGTTCCCGGGGAATGCGCATGGGCCTTCTTTTTACGGTGTCCACGAGAATCCAATTCGATCGGGCCTCGGCGAGAAGGGAGCCGTCTGCGGCAAAAACGGAGAATTCGCGGTCCGCCAGAAAGGACTTCATCCCGTTGATCCGGGTAGAAACGGTCACGGTCTCGCCAAACCGGGGCAACGCATGCAGGGCTGCCTCCCATTTGACGAGCATCCACCCGCACCGGTTAGCCTCGTAATAATCGAGCCCCAGCTCCCGGGCCTCGCTGTGGAGGATCGCGATATCCTCCAGGTAGCCGAGGAGAGCCACGGGCGAAAGGCGGCGGGAGGGCCCAACCTCGTAGTAGTGCACGAAATAAGATCTGGAAAAGTTCACGGCAAGCGCTCCTTCACGAATAAATAACGGGGAATACACCCTTCCCTAACCCTCCGCTCACCGTGGGCTCATATATGCGCGGGATACTTCCGATAAGTGAGGTAGCCTATGCGTATAGCCTTTTCGATTAACGGAGAGGGTAACGGCCATTTTTCCCGGGCCGTTGCCCTGGCGGAAATCCTGCGGGACCGGCACGAAATCAGCTTCTGGGCCCCTGAACACCTCGGGAAGGAGCTCAGGGAGCGCTTCCCCGGCAGCGCGGTCCACAGGATACCATATTTTGCCTTCGTGCAAAACGGCTTCTCGGTCGATTACCCGAAGACCATTCAAGCCAACGCCGGGCTTGTTTTCGGTTTTTTCCGCATATGCTCCAGGATCGTCAGGGAACTCAGGCAGGAAGGGGTGGAAGCCCTGGTATCGGACTTTGAGCCCTTCGCTTCCCGGTCCGCCAAGGTCGCGGGAATCCCGGTCCTCCAGCTCAATCATCCCGGGGTCGTGCTCCGAACCTTAAGCTTCAGCCCCCAGGCCCTGATAGCCCGGGCCGTATCCCGCTTCATGATGGCCCAATCGGACCGGACCATCATCTGTTCCTTCTTCGACGGCGACGTCGGTCCCATCCTCCGAAGGGAGCTCCGGGAACGGGCGATCGAAAACCGCGGTCACGTGGTAGTGTACCTTAAGCCCCTCTATCGGGAACTCCTGCTCCCCCTCCTGGACCGTCTCGGCCGAGACCGGTTCAAGGTATTCCCCGATCCGAAGGCGGACTACGCCGAGGCCCTTGCCACGGCCCGGGCCCTCGTGGCGCCGGCGGGACACCAAAGCATCTCCGAGGCCCTGGCCCTGGGAAAGCCGGTGTTCGCCATCCCGGTGGAAGGCCAGTTCGAACAGGAGCTTAACGCCCGAAAGCTTCGCGAAACGGGTTTCGGCGACTGGTCCGACTATCGGAACCTGGAAGACCGTCTCCCGGAGTTTCTCTCGGAATTGGGCGGCTTCGAACGGGCCATCGCGGAATCCCGGGGGAGGGAGCCCGGAAAATACGGTGCCTCCTGCAGGGACGAAACATCCCTTGCGGCGGACCTGGTCGAGCACTTTTGCGTGGATTCCCAGCGGCGGCCGGAATGGAAACGCCGGCCCCTACTCGCCTCAATGCTTTTCAACGGGCTATACTGACATGCATGAGATCTCCAATTCTTTTGGCGGGGCTGTTCCTCTTCGCATCCTGCGCCGGGGTGCCTTACCTCGGCGTAGACCGGGTAAGGAAGCTTGATATAGAGGTGTCCGGGCTGAAACGGGAGTACCGGCTGGCCTTCGTATCGGACGTACACCTGGAAAACAACTTTTCCGCCGACCGCTTCCGCCGCCTGGTGGATTCTATAAACCGGGAAGGGCCGGACGCGGTCCTTATCGGGGGAGACAACACCCTGGGGCCCGACCAGATACTCCCCTTCGCCCGGGAAGCGGGCCGCCTTTCCGCCCCTGCCGGGGTATACGCCGTGCTCGGCAATCACGATTTCTACAACGGACGCGCCCAAACCGTCGAAACCCTGCGCAAAGAAGGCATCCACGTCCTCCAGGAAACCCTCGTGCGGACCCCCGACGGGCCCGATATCGCCGGGATTTACGACTACCGGGACGTCTTTCCCGTCATGGGCCGCTTTCGGGACATTCTCGAGCCCCGGCGGTGCACGGTACTGATCAGCCATAACCCCGATTTCGTTGAAAAACTTTCCCCGGAGGATCTCGCCCTTTTCGACCTCGTCCTGAGCGGCCATACCCACGGGGGCCAGATAACCCTGTTCGGGTACGCCCCGGTAATCCCATCGGAATACGGGCAGCGGTACCGCTCGGGAAAGGTGCTGAAGGACGGCGTACCCGTGGTGATATCCAACGGGGCGGGCTTCGGCGGCAGCGTACTCCGGTTCCGCGTCTGCGCCCCCTCGGACTACATCCTCATCACCCTCAAGCCTAAGGATTAATCCTCAAAGGCAGCCGTAACCCGGCCTGAGGCGAGGTCCGCGACCGATCGGGCGAGCTCCTCCGCGGCGCTCTCCCGAATCCTGCAGTTTAGGCTCACTGCCGTGTCGAAACGTTCCGTCAAGACCTCAGCACCCAGCCTGACAAGTTCCCGGCGGATCCGCTCATGGAGTTCCCAGGGAACATCCAGGGAGAAATTCCGGGTTTTCACGAGCTCTTCGCGTTCGGTAGCGGCAAGCGCGCCTTTCGCTGCCTCGGAATAGGCCTTCACGAGGCCGCCGGTCCCGAGGAGGGTTCCCCCGAACCAGCGGGTGACGGTCAACAGCGAGTTCGTGAGGCCCGAGCCCTTAAGTACCTCCAACACGGGTCTCCCCGCAGTGCCCGAAGGCTCGCCGTCGTCGGAGCAGCCGAGAATTCCCCCGGACTCCCCCACCGCGAAGGCGTGAACCACGTGGCGGGCGTCGGCGTAGCGTTCCTTTTGCGATTTTATGAGAGCGCGCGCCTCCTCCTGGGAGGAGACGGGAAAAACCTCGGCGAGAAACCTCGATTTCTTCACCTCCAGGGAGAAACTGGCAGGCCGCGAGGGAACGGTCATTTGCTCGTGAAGTTGATAATGTCGGACCAGTCCGCGGGAACCCCGCCCTTGATGAGGGCCTTGACCCGGTCGAGGAAGATCTTCGAGGCGCCGTCATCCGGATCCAGTTCGGTACACTTCGTAAAGAGGAGCAGGGCGTCGCCGAAGCGCTTGTTTCGATAGGCGGCGATCGCCTCGTCAAAGCGCTCCGCCAGGGCCACCTGCCGTCCCGACGATTCCGCCCGCACCCCCATAATGTTGTAAAGCTGCACGGGGGTTTCGATACCCACTACCCTCACCCGGTCAAGCATGCGCCCGAGAAAGTACCCCTGGGTCTCGTTCCAGGTAGATTCCGAAACCAGGATCCAGGTGCCGTACTGCTTGTTGACCCCCTCGAGACGGGCGGCGAGGTTTACGTCGTTGCCCATGATCGTGTAGTTCATTTTGTTGTCCGTGCCCATGTTGCCCACGACCATGGCGCCGGTATTGATGCCTATCCTCGTGTAGATCGGCATGGGGGTAAAGCCCGAGGCGATCATGTCGTCGTTCAGGGCCTTCTCGGCCTGCTTCATTCTCACCGCCGCGAGGCAGGCGCGGACCGCGTGATCCGGCAGCTCGATGGGGGCTCCGAAAAACGAGACGATGGCGTCGCCGATGTATTTGTCGATGGTGCCCTTCTGCTCGAGGACGATATCGCTCATGATGGTCAGATAGCGGTTGAGGATCTCGACCAGGTGTTCCGGGGTAACCTTCTCGGAAAGGGTCGAAAAGCTCTTGATGTCCGTGAACAGGGCGGTGATCCGGCGCTCCTGGCCTCCGAGCTTCAGGAGGCTCGGGTCCGCCACGATCTGATTGACCACGTCCGAGGAGAGGTACATGGTAAAGGCCTTCCGGAGAAAGCTCTTTTCCTGTTCCGCGAAGACGAATTTGAGGATGGATACCAAAACGAAGGTGAAGCCCACGGTCATGAGGGGTACGAAGAGCTGAAGGTATACCCTGGTCGCCGCCATAACGGCCATGAAGGCCGTGAACACCGCTACGATCGAGAGGAAGCCGTACACGATGCGGCCCCTGAGGCTCTTGATTTTCCTGAAGGCCAGGGCGCTCACCCAGGCCAGGACCAGGGCAATGAGCCAGGACACCCAGCGCGGCACGGGGGTGATAAACTGCCCGGTCATGATGGTATTGTAGATGTTGGCGTGGGTTCCCACGTTGGCGTAGCGCTGTTCGAAGGGATTGTTGCCAAGGTCGCTGGTTCCCGTGGCGCTGTTGCCTATGATGGCGAAAGAGCCCTCGCAGCGCTCCCTCAGCTTGGCCACGTGATCCATGTAAGCCTTGTACTGCTCGTTGTACACGGTAAAGTTAACCCTGACGGTATCCGAAAACTCCTTTAGCGAAGGGTCCCCGCCGGCGGCTATTACCCTGTCTATGGTGTCGTAGATCTCCGTATCGAATCCGCCCTCGAGAAACTGCCCGTAATTGTCGAAAAAATCCTTCCGGGCGGCGAAGTATCCGTCAAAGTCCTCCCGGGAACCCTCAAGAAGGGCGGCCTTCCATGCGGCCAGGTCCTTCCAGGAACCTTTCAGCCAAAGAACCGCGTCGTGATAACCGAGGTATCCCTCGGCGGTCCGCACGTCCAGGGCCTCGATGGAGGCGAGGTTGTCTATAAGCCGCTGCTCATACTCGTCCGCCAGGGTAAAATCGTAGGACGAAACGTGGGTAAAGCTCGAATTTTCGGGGTGCACGTTGTCCTGATAGGGCTTTTTCAGCCAGTTGATGACAAAGTGCCCGCTTTCGTCCAGGGGAATCTTGAGGTCCGTCCGCCTTTCGCCCGCCGGGTCCAGGGGATCCAGGGCGTTTCTGAGGATCAGGGTATACCGTTCCCGCTCAATGGAGGAGGGATCGAGAAGGTCGAGCATCGGGGCGAACACAAGCTGGCCGAAGTACCGGCCCTGGTACTCCGAGAGAAGCTCGACGCGGCGCCTGATCCCGTCCTCGTCGATAACCACGTTGGGAAAACCCGCGCCCGCCACCTGGGAGAGCAGGATTTCTATCGCGGGGGCTATGCCCGCCTGGGCCTTGACAGCCTCCCGGTTTTTCGCGTTTTCCCGGGCGATTAGCCCTGAGGGATCGGAAACGTCGGTGCGCATGAGGCGCTCAAAAGCGAAGGCCTTGGCGGTGTCGAGATCGTCGTTGTCGGTGACCTTGGTATTGTTGATGGTGAGGTACGCACGGCCGAAAAAACGGATTGCCCGGGCCAGGTACTGGTCGTTGTCCCTGAAAATGTTGCCCGTGACGGAACCGGAAAGGTCGTCCAGGCGCTGCCCCAGGTAGCCCGCCATGTCCGATCCCATCTCCAGGGCCGCCGCCGCGGGAATGCTCTCGTCGGCGATCGCCCCGGAAAACTGGGAAATGTAGTCCACCACCTCCGAGCGGGTCCCCGCGTATTCCTCCGGGAATACGTCCTTCACGTAGGAGCGGTTCACCCCCGCCTGACCGGGCGTGAGGTACTCAATATCGAATACCACCGCCTTTCCGCCCACTTCCCTCATGCGGATCAGGAGATCCGCCAGAATGTCCCGGGTCCAGGGCCAGGCGCCGATTTCCTCGATAGCCCGGTCGTCAATATCGATGAGGAGAATGTCTTCCCTCTCCTGGGGAGCGCTCTTGAGGGCGAGCATGGTATCGTACATGCTGTATTCGAGCTTGATCCCGGTGTCGCTGACCGACAGGAGGACGAAGGCGGCCAGGGTTGCCAGGGACACGAAATATTCAAGCTTGCCCTTCAGAAAATCACCTATCGATAAATCCTTTTGCTTTTTCATGCGCGCTCCCCTATGCCGGTTTCAGGCTCAAGTATACAACGGGAAGGCAAAAAATCGCAAAGCCCCGGAGATTTTTACTGTCGCGACCGCGATTATGCACTATAGTACTAGTGATAAGGAGATGCTGCGTATGCATTGTAAGAAAGGGACCGCCTTGAGCCTCATTGCCCTCCTTGCCCTTCTGGAAGCCCCTGCGGAGGTGCTTACGTGGAAGGCGAACGCGGGCCAGCAGTACGAAACCAGGATAACCCTCAGGGAATCGGTTACCGGCCTCGAGTCGATCACCGCCAAGCCCGTGCAGATTACCGATGCCGCGCCCTACCAGGAAGAAGCCGCCACCGGTCAAACGACCGTTCCCCGCCTTAAACGGCTCATCACCTTCCCCAAGGGTTCCGTGGAAACCGGTTCGAGCTGGGAAGGGGAAACCGAGATTACCTATGACCTTTCCGCCTTCGGTATCAAGGATCCCCTGATACTTCCCGCCAAGGTTGTCTATACCCTTGAGGAACCGATGGAGGTAGAGGGCCAGAAATACTTCCGAATCAAGGCGAAGTGGGTGCCCTTTTACATCCTCCCGGAGAAGGACGCCAAACGGTCGAATATAGCGCGGTTAAGCGGCGTTTCCACCATGGATCTCCTTTGGGACAACCGTTCCGGCGCCCCCAAGCGTTCGAGGATCTCCGAGGAGCTCCAGTACCGCTTCACCGACGGAACGGCCCTCCTCTCGACGATGATTACCGAGGAGAGCTTCAATACGGTAACCGAGATCGTGCGGGCAAGCATCGTCAGCCAGCTTCAGGAACAGATCAAGGAGCAGAAGGTCGAGAACGTTGAGGTAAAGCAAACCGAACAGGGCATCGTTCTTTCCATCGAAAATATCGGCTTTAAGCCCGATT